>JAFYOD010000132.1 GCA_017556515.1 Lachnospiraceae bacterium | reverse complement strand
GCCCAAAGGTTATCCGGATATAATCCGCTTGCAGTCTTTTCTGCGATGGCAGCAACGACCATCGGCTTATCAGCCATGTATGTAACTCCGTACCATGTGTCGGAGCTTCTAAGCACTTTTACGCGGGCTTTCTTTTCCTCGAGGAGCTGTGTGATCACAGTCGGAAGGAAGAACTCGCCTTTCATCGGATTTTCCGCGATCGCTTTATCTAAGAATTCCGGGAAGCGGGAAACTGCTTCGTCAATGAAGCTGCGTGTGAGACCCCAAAGGTTTAAAGATACAACGGTATCTCCGGAGAGTGCTGTCCAGTTATTTCCGCCATCTAAGCTGAAGCGTGCATCGTTTCCGTCTTTCTCGATGCAGGTGCGCTCGGTTACGCGGATCAGATAGTTGTTTTCATCCTCTTCGCATACACCGCGTGCAACGGAGCCGTTTTCTGTCAGAGTGCTGCGGAGGCTGTAGCCAACCATTGCAAACTCGTAGCAATCCGGCTGATCTGGATTCTGGCTGAGGTAGTCATAGATTACCTTAAATCCTTCCGGTCCGTAGTAGTCATCTGCATTGACAACTGCAAACGGTCCGTCAACGACTTTTCTTGCTGCCATGATCGCATGAGCAGTACCCCAAGGTTTTACACGGCCTTCCGGTACGGAATAACCTTCCGGAAGATCAGAGATCTCCTGGAATGCATATTTGACATCGATCACGTTGGAAAGACGATTTCCGATCGCTTCTTTAAATGTTTCTTCAATTTCATGTTTGATAACAAACACAACCGTTTCAAAGCCGGCGCGTTTCGCATCATAAATGGAATAGTCCATAATCACCTGTCCGTGATTTCCGACAGGTTCAATCTGTTTCAGACCGCCAAAGCGGCTGCCCATTCCGGCTGCCATAACAACCAGTACCGGTTTCTTTTCCATAGAAATATCTCCTTTATCTGATAAAATGCAAATTTTTCTTGCTCACAATTGATCCTATTATAATTCAATTTTCTCTGTATTGCAAGAAATGATAGTTGATGTTTCAATAAAATTCGTATATATTTAAACTAGTTAATTATGCATATTTTGTATGCGGTGGGAATAGAAAGGCGGTTTTTTATGAGGATTTTAGTAAGCGGCGGTGCAGGATTTATTGGAAGTCATACTTGTCTTCAGTTATTAGAGCAGGGTCATGAAGTGGTTGTATTTGACAATCTCTGCAATTCATCAGAAGAATCGTTAAATCGGGTAAGAAAGATTACAGGAAAAGAAATTACATTTTATAAAGCAGATATGCTGGATGCTCCGGCGATCAATGAGATTTTTGATAAAGAGCAGATCGATGCTGTGATCCACTTTGCAGGTCTGAAAGCGGTTGGCGAGTCCGTTGCAAAACCGTTAGAGTATTACCACAACAATATTACAGGAACTCTGATCCTTTGCGATGCTATGAGAAATCACGGCGTGAAGAAGATGATCTTCAGTTCCTCTGCAACAGTATATGGTGATCCGGCATTTATTCCGATCACGGAGGAATGTCCGAAGGGCAAATGTACAAACCCGTATGGACAGACAAAGAGCATGTTGGAAGAGATCCTGATCGATATCCAGAAAGCAGATCCGGAATGGACCATCATCCTTCTTCGTTATTTCAATCCGGTCGGTGCTCATGAGAGTGGTCTGATCGGAGAAGATCCGGCAGGTATTCCGAACAATCTGACACCGTATATCACACAGGTGGCAGTTGGCAAATTAAAAGAAGTCGGTGTGTTTGGCGATGACTATGATACACCGGACGGAACCGGTGTCCGTGATTACATTCACGTAGTAGACCTGGCAGACGGTCACGTAAAGGCATTGAAGAAGTTCGAAGATGCTCCGGCAGTGCATATCTACAACCTCGGAACCGGTCACGGCTACAGTGTATTAGATATGATCAAGGCATTCTCCAAGGCAGTCGGTAAAGACATCCCGTATTCCATCAAACCGAGAAGACCTGGCGATATCGCAACATGTTATGCAGATCCGGCAAAAGCAAAAGCGGAACTTGGTTGGGAAGCAAAGCGCGGTATCGATGAGATGTGTGCAGACGGTTGGAGATGGCAGTCTCAGAATCCAAACGGATTTAGAATGGAATAAGTTACAGAAAGGGAAAATGACATGTCGGCATTAAAAAAATTCTTTGCCCCGGTTGATATGACCGTGGGTACGCCGTGGAAAAAGATCGCGATGTTTACGATCCCTATGGTATTGGGAAATATCGCACAGCAGCTTTATAACACAGTAGACAGCATCGTGGTTGGTAAATTCGTCGGAGACAATGCTCTGGCGGCTGTAGGAAGCGCCAGCCCGATCTTTAACCTGCTTTTAGTACTTTTTATCGGTATTTCGGTAGGTACCGGAGTTATGGTATCTCAGTATTTTGGCGCTAAAGACAGAAAACAGCTGTCCCACGCTATCGGATGCAGTATCACACTGACTGCGATCGCATCGATCGTGATCCTGATATTCGGAATGATCTTCGTGCGTCCGATCCTGGAATTATTAAATACACCGGACAGTATTATTGACTGGTGTGATTCCTATCTGACAATCCTGATGATCGGTGGCGCAGGCGTTGCATATTACAACATCCTCAGTGGTGTTCTTCGCGGAATGGGTGATTCCTTCTCCGCACTGATCTATCTGTTGATCGCAACTGTGATCAACATTGTCCTGGATCTGTTCTTTGTAGCAGGACTGGGAATGGGTGTTCCGGGTGTAGCACTGGCAACCGTTATTGCACAGGCGGTATCTGCACTCCTTTGCTTCATGAAACTTATGAAAATGACAGATGTGTTTGATATTACACTGGAATACTTAAAACCGACCAAACATCATTCCTTTACAATGGTGCGTTTAGGACTTCCGTCCGGTCTGACTCAGATGATCATGTCTCTGGCAATGATCATTGTACAGTCTCTTACCAACAGCTTTGGAGAGATGCTTATCGCGGCAAACGTAATTATCATGCGTGTAGACGGATTTGCCATGATGCCGAACTTGTCCTTTGGTAACTCCATGACAACTTATACCGGCCAGAACGTTGGTGCAAAACGTTATGACCGTGTAGAAAAAGGTGCGGTACAGGGTGCGATCATGGCGGTTGGTGTTTCAACAACCATCACAGCACTGATCCTGCTGTTTGGTAAACACCTTATGGGTATGTTTACGACCACAGAAGAACTGATCGATCTTGGTATGAGTATGATGTGTATTCTCGCACCGGGTTATATTGCAGTAGCGATTTCTCAGAGTTTAGCCGGTGTTATGCGTGGTGCAGGTGATACCATGACTCCAATGTGGATCTCATTGCTGACAACAGTTGGTGTCCGCGTTCCGGTTGCTTACGGAATTTCTTATCTTACAAGAACAGCAGAACTTCCGTCCGGAAGAAAAGAGTGTATCTTCATTTCTCTGTTAGTATCTTGGGTTCTTGGCGGACTGTTAAACTACATCGCTTACAAACGCGGTGGCTGGAAACAGAAAGCTGTACAGTAAAGGAGAGTTTTATGGAATATAGAAGATTTGGAAATACGATCGTTGTGAGAATGGATCATGACGATGATATTCAGGAAAATGTAAAACTGATCTCTGAGAAAGAAGACATTAAACTTGGTCATGTCAATGCACTCGGAAACTGCAAGTACTGCACACTGAACAGCTACGACCAGAACGTGAAGCAGTTCTTCCCGAATACCTTTGAGGGTCATTATGAGATCGCACATCTTCACGGTACGATCAATACACAGGGCGGCAAACATTACAGCCACTTACATATCGTGATCGGAGACATGGAAGGAAATGCCTATGGTGGTCATCTCAGCAAGGCGATCGTCGGTACAACCCTGGAGATGTTCATTAACATCGTAGATGGCGTGGTGGATCGTGTAAACAGTGGTGAACCGGGTGGAAATGTGTTAAAATTTGAAGATTAATCAAGTGACTGGATTATTGACAATAGCGAGCGTTTACGTTATAATACGTTGATGTTATTATAAAGGGGAATTAGACCCTACTTAATTGGATTTTATATGAGAAAGGTAAGGCGTCATGGCAGATAAAAAACACATTTTGACCTATGAAGGACTTAAAAAATATGAAGATGAGCTTCAGGATTTAAAGGTAAACCGTCGTAGAGAAATCGCTCAGAAGATCAAAGAAGCGAGAGAGCAGGGCGACCTCTCCGAGAACGCTGAGTACGATGCAGCGAAAGACGAGCAGAGAGATATCGAGGCAAGAATTGAAGAACTCGAGAAACTCTTAAAGAATGCTGAAGTAGTTGTTGAAGATGAAGTAAACCTTGACAAGATCAACATCGGTTGTGTTGTAAAGGTATATGATAAAGAGTTTGAAGAGGAGATGGAGTTCAAGATCGTTGGTTCCACAGAGGCTAACAGCTTACAGAACAAGATTTCCAATGAGTCTCCGGTTGGTCATGCACTGATCGGCAAAAAAGTAGGCGATGTCGTTGAAGTAGAGACTCAGGCAGGCGTGATCGAGTACGAAGTTCTCGATATCAAACGCGTAGACTAATGACAACCAGGCAGCTGTTTCGGAGACGGGACAGCTGTCGCTTACATGATAAGGAGAGAGAACATGGCAGAGCAGCAGGTAAAAGGCGGCCAGCCGGAGCAGGATCTCAACCAGCTCCTGAAAGTACGCCGTGAAAAATTAGCCGAGTTACAGGCTAACGGAAAAGATCCGTTCGTTATTACAAAGTATGATCAGACTGCACACAGTGCAGATATCAGAGCAAACTATGCTGAGTTAGAAGGCAAAGAAGTATCCATCGCAGGTCGTATGATGTCCAAGCGTGTTATGGGTAAGGCTTCCTTCTGCGGTATCCAGGACTTAAAGGGCAACATGCAGTGCTACGTTGCAAGAGATGACATCGGTGAGGATGCTTACAAAGATTTCAAGAAGATGGATATCGGTGATATCGTAGGTATCAAGGGTATCGTATTCACAACAAAGACAGGTGAGATCTCCATCCATGCTCACGAAGTAACTATGTTATCCAAGTCCCTTCAGATCCTTCCGGAGAAGTACCATGGCTTAACAAACACAGATATGCGTTACCGTCAGAGATACGTAGATCTTATCATGAACGCTGATGTAAAAGATACTTTCATCAAACGTTCTAAGATCATCTCTGCGATCCGCAGATACTTAGATGGACAGGGCTTCATCGAGGTTGAGACTCCGATGCTCGTTGCAAACGCAGGTGGTGCGGCTGCAAGACCGTTCGAGACACACTTCAACGCTCTTGATGAGGACTTAAAACTTCGTATTTCCTTAGAGCTTTACTTAAAGAGACTGATCGTAGGCGGCTTAGAGCGCGTATACGAGATCGGCCGTGTATTCCGTAACGAAGGTCTTGATACAAGACACAACCCGGAATTCACACTTATGGAGCTCTACCAGGCATATACAGATTACCACGGTATGATGGACCTTACAGAGAACCTCTACCGTCACGTTGCTCAGGAAGTACTTGGCACAACAAAGATCGTATTCAACGGTATCGAGATGGATCTTGGTCAGCCGTTCGAGCGTATCACTATGTTAGATGCAGTTAAGAAGTACTCCGGCGTAGACTTCAACGAGATCCATACTCTTGAAGAAGCAAGAGCAATCGCAAAAGAGAAACACGTAGAGTTCGAGGAGAGACACTCCAAGGGTGAGATCCTCAACCTCTTCTTCGAGGAGTTCGTAGAGGAACACCTTGTACAGCCGACATTCGTTATGGACCATCCGATCGAGATTTCTCCGCTTACAAAGAAGAAACCGGAAGATCCGAACTATGTAGAGCGTTTCGAGTTCTTCATGAACGGCTGGGAGATGGCAAATGCTTACTCCGAGCTTAACGATCCGATCGACCAGAGAGAGCGTTTCAAAGAGCAGGAGAAACAGCTCGCTCAGGGTAACGACGAGGCAAACACAACAGACGAAGACTTCATGTACGCTCTTGAGCTTGGTATGGCACCGACAGGCGGTATCGGTTTCGGTATCGACCGTATGTGCATGCTCTTAACAGACTCCCAGGCGATCAGAGACGTATTACTCTTCCCGACAATGAAGTCCCTCGATGGCGGCAAGAAAGCCGAGAAGAAGGCTGAAGCTCCGGCAGCAGCAGTTGCAGCAGCTCCGGTTGTAGAGGAAGCTCCGGTAGTTGAAGAAGTGATCGACTTCTCCAACGTAACAATCGAGCCGTTATTTGCAGATCACGTTGACTTCGAGACATTCTGCAAATCCGACTTCCGTGCTGTTAAAGTTAAAGCTTGTGAGGCTGTTAAGAAGTCCAAAAAGCTCCTTCAGTTCACATTAGACGACGGTACAGGCACAGATCGTACTATTTTAAGCGGAATTCATGCATTCTACGAGCCGGAAGAGCTTGTTGGTAAGACACTTATCGCAATCACAAACCTTCCGCCGAGAGCAATGATGGGCATCGAGTCCAACGGTATGCTTATGAGCGCGATCCACACAGTAGAGGGTGAAGAGAGACTCAACCTCCTTATGGTTGACAACAAGATCCCGTCTGGTGCGAAGTTATACTAGGATAAAATATCCTAGAAATAACCCAAATGAAAATGCAAAGGACATGTTCTAAAGAAATTTAGAATATGTCCTTTTTTATTTTCCACATATTGACAAATGAAGAAAATATGCTATAATACAAATATCAGTAATGATTACTATTATTGACGAGGGGTTAAGGGGGAAATATATGAAGCATTTATCAATGGACATTCGAGTTCCGATCGAACTGGACAATCCGTCGATCTTCAGGAACGAAGAGCTTTGTATCAAGTGTGGTCAGTGCCGTGATATCTGTCGAGACTATATCGGAGTTCTTGGCACATACCGTTTGGAAAATACCGGAAATACAGCCGTTTGTATCAACTGTGGCCAGTGTGCCAATGTTTGTCCGGTATCCAGTATCACAGAAAAATATGAGTATCCGGATGTGAAAAAGGCTACACTCGATCCGGATTCTATCGTAATATTTAACACATCTCCATCCGTTCGAATCGCACTGGGCGAGGAGTTCGGAATGCAGGACGGAAGCTTTGTGGAAGGCAAGATGGTAGCACTTCTCAGAGCGTTAGGCGGAAAGTATGTTTTAGACACCAACTTCTCCGCAGACCTGACCATTGTGGAAGAGGCCAGCGAGCTGATCCAGCGTGTGACAAAGGGAACCGCTCCGCTTCCGCAGTTTACAAGCTGCTGCCCGGCTTGGGTAAAATACGCAGAGACTTATCATCCGGATATGCTTCCGCATATTTCTTCTGCAAAGAGCCCGATCGGTATGCAGGGTCCGACCGTAAAAACATACTTTGCGAAGAAGATGGGTATCGACCCGACTAAGATCGTAAACGTAGCAGTTACCCCGTGTACTGCGAAGAAGTTTGAGATCCGCAGAGAAGAAATGAATGCCGCGTCCAAGTATCTCGGAATTGAAGGTATGCGTGATATGGATTACGTGATCACCACCAGAGAACTTGCAAAGTGGGCAAAAGAAGAAAAGATTGATTTTTCAGCTCTTGAAGATTCCGCATTCGACCCGCTGATGGGCGAAGCATCCGGAGCCGGAGTGATCTTCGGAAATACCGGAGGCGTAATGGAAGCAGCTTTAAGAACCGCATACGAATATATTACAGGCAGTCCTGCACCGGCAGATTTTTATCAGCTTCAGCCGGTCAGAGGTATGGACTCCATGAAAGAAGCAGAAGTACAGATCGGTGACTTAAAAGTAAAAGCTGCCGTGATCTATGGTACAAAAACTGCCTCTGAACTGATCAATAAGTGGAAAAATGGCGAAACCGATTACGCATTCGTGGAAGTGATGACTTGTCCGGGCGGCTGCATCGGTGGCGGCGGCCAGCCAAAAGGAACCTTAGAAAAAGGTGACGAGCTTCGTAAGAAACGAATCGCGGGCCTCTACAAACGAGATGGCGAGATGGGAAACAGAAAGAGCCATGAAAACACAGAGATCCAGATATTATATAAAGAATTTTACGGAGAACCGTTAAGCAAATTAGCAGAAGAGATGCTGCATACGATTTATACAGATAGAAGCAAAGATTTAGGAGGAAATAATATGGGTAAGTATCGTTGTACAATTTGTGGTTATGTTCATGAGGGTGAGTTAACAGAGGATTTCAAGTGTCCGCTTTGCAAACAGCCGGCATCCGTATTTGAAAAAGTAGAAGAGAAAAAAGAAGAGCCGACAAACAAATATGCAGGCACAAAGACAGAGAAAAACCTGATGGAAGCTTTTGCAGGCGAGAGCCAGGCAAGAAATAAATATACATATTTCGCAAACATCGCGCTCCGTGAAGGTTACGAGCAGTTAGCAGAGATTTTCTTAAAGACAGCAAGAAACGAGCAGGAGCATGCAAGACTTTGGTTCCAGGAACTTGGTCACCTTGGCAATACAGCACAGAACCTGGCAGCAGCTGCAGCAGGCGAAAACTACGAGTGGACAGATATGTATGACAGAATGGCAAAAGACGCTGAGGAAGAGGGCTTCCCGGAGCTCGCAGAGACATTCCGCAAAGTTGGTGCCATCGAGAAAGCTCACGAAGAGCGTTACCTTGCTTTATTAAAGAACGTAGAGATGCAGCAGGTATTCGAGAAGAGCGAAGAAGTGATGTGGGAATGCCGTGTTTGCGGACACCTTGTGATCGGCAAGAAAGCACCGGAAGTTTGCCCGGTATGTAAATACTCCCAGAGCTACTTCGAAGTAAGAGGCGAGAATTACTAATTGAACGATTG
>JAFYOD010000131.1 GCA_017556515.1 Lachnospiraceae bacterium | reverse complement strand
TCCAAATTGAAAGACCTGGTGGCACGAATTGCGATCGATGAAAATCTTCGCAATGAAAAGAAGGATGAAACATGAAGCAGAAAATAAAAATTTCTGGACCGATGTTATCGGTTCTGCTGGTCGCTGCATTAGGCGGCTGGCATTATCTGGAAACCAGACGTGGTGCAGCTGCATCAGGAGATTTTTGGCTTTGTGATATGTATATCGGATTGTTCGCAGCAGCCGGCGTATTTTTGGCATTGTTCGGAGCGATCTTTCTGATCCCGAGCATTCCGGGAAAAGTCAAAGGAACGATCCTTGGCGGCCGACGGGTTCCGATGGAAATCTGTGCAGCATTTGCAGTCTTGTTTCTTGGAGCCATGTACATGGTAACTCTGCCTCCGCTTTCTGCACCGGATGAGATCGCGCATTTTTCCAGTGCATATGCGATCTCCAATCAGATGCTTGGCATGGAGCCAACCGACGAATATGGATTTGTCCTCATGAGAAAAGAGGACGAATTCTTGCAGAATGTGGAACTGGTCAGTGGAAATGCGGAAAGAACCTCTCTCGGAAGAACACTGACCGAAGATACCTGGCAGAAGATCATGGACCGTGCGACTCCGTTATTTGTAACGGATGAGCAAAAAGTGATGGTTTCTTCAGTCAACGGACAGAACCACACAACTCCGGTTTCCTATCTGGCACCTGCAATTGGTATCACGATCGGGCGTTTACTTGGTGTAAATAGCATTGTACTGGCGTTTTTGGGCCGTTTTATCAATCTATTATTTTATACAGCTATGGTATACGGAGCAGTAAAGGTGCTTCCATTTGGAAAGATGGTGTTCTTTGGAGTGTCGATCCTTCCAATGGCACTTCATCTGGCAGCATCCTATTCCTATGATACCTTTCTGATGGGCATGTGTTTCTTCTTCGGAAGCTATTGTTTGCATCTGGCATTTGCAAAGCCGGAGGTATCCTGGAAAGACATTTTACTGCTGGCAGTTCTGGCAGCCATGTTCGGGCCATGCAAAATGGTCTATGCTGTGATGATGGGCTTCGCTCTTCTGATCCCGATCAAAAAATTTGGTGATTGGAAAAAATGGGTGATCGCAGCTGCAGCAGTTTTGGTGGCATTTGGAATCGCGATGATCTTAGTGAATCGTGCGACGATCACCAACTATGCAGTATCAACCGATACTTATGTGGAGTGGGCAGAAGAAACAACCTACAGTTTTAGCTGGATCCTTCACAATCCGATGGGATTTGCAAGAGTGATGTATGACTCTTTGGTGCATCTTGGTGACGAGTGGACGTTACAGTTGTTCGGCAGTATGCTTGGCAATCTGGACCCGGTACTCTCTGTTCCGTTTGCGGTTGTTCTCGGAATGGCAGTTTGCTTAGTGCTTCTCAGTCTCCGCAATGCTGGAGAGGAGCTGTATTTAAAGAGCTGGCAGAAGGCATGGATCTGTGTGCTGGCATTTGGATGTCTTCTCGGATTGATGGGCGCCATGCTGATCGCGTGGACACCGCTCAGTTCTCCGGTTGTGGAAGGTGTGCAGGGCAGATACCTGCTTCCGGTCATTCCATTTGTATTCATGTGTTTGAAGAACGATAAAGTGGTGCGGACTGTGGGTCGTGATGAGGCACTGATATATCTGATGGGTGCCATGAACTGTTACGTTGTTTTAAGACTTTTTAGTATTGTAAGTCTTAGACTATAGTGATATTATTACTTAGGATTTTATAAAGGAGAAAATGATTATGGGAAAAATTACAGTTACTCCGTGCGAGGTAGATGGAAAAGTGATCGAAGGTCTTTATGTGATCGAGCCGACTGTGTTTAAAGATGCACGTGGTTATTTCGTAGAGACATA
>JAFYOD010000130.1 GCA_017556515.1 Lachnospiraceae bacterium | reverse complement strand
GAAACCACCAGGGTATGTTCGATGCAGTGGCAATGCTGGCAGCCATCGACCGACCGGTATCCGCAGTTTTCAAAAAAGATAGTTGTATAAATCTGTGAAATCGTTTACACTTAGGAAGACATAAGGATGAAAGAATCATTAGGAGGATAACAATGAAAAAAGGTGAAATTTACACCGGTGTTGTTGAAAAAGTAGATTTTCCGAATAAGGGAATTCTTCATATAGAAGATGAAAAAGTTGTGGTGAAACATGCACTTCCGGGACAGACGGTGGAAGTGATGATCACAAAACGCAGAAAAGATAAATGTGAAGGAAGACTTCTTAACGTCGTAAAGCGTGCAGATTGGGAGTATGCGGCGCCAAAGTGTCCGCATGCAGATGAATGTGGCGGCTGCAGTTACCAGACACTTCCGTATGAGGAGCAGTTAAAGTTAAAAGAAGCGCAGGTAAAGGCACTCCTTGCACCGGTTCTCCCGGAAGGTTTTAATTTTGAGGGTATCAAAGGAAGTCCGCTGGTAGATTCTTACCGCAACAAGATGGAGTTTTCTTTTGGTGACGGATACAAAGACGGTCCGTTAGAACTTGGTATGCACAAGCGTGGAAGTTTCTATGATATCGTGACAGTAGGACACTGTCAGTTAGTGCATGATGATATCAATAAGATCCTGATGGCGACTTTGGAGTATTTCAAAGAAAGAGATGCGAAATACTATAAGAAAATGAGCCATGAGGGATACCTCAGACACCTTCTTGTTCGCCGTGGTGTAAAAACAGCGGAGATCATGGTTGATCTGGTTACATCCACTCAGACAGAAGGCACATGGTCTGGCGGTCAGGACGAGACAGCACTTCTTGAGGGCTGGAAAGACAAGCTCCTTGCACTTGAAACAGAAGGTAAGTTTATTGGTATTCTCCATACAAAGAATGACAGCCTTGCAGATGTGGTACAGAGTGATGAAACAGAAATTCTTTACGGTCAGGACTTCTTCTATGAGGAATTACTTGGTCTGAAATTCAAGATTACACCATTCTCCTTTTTCCAGACAAATTCTCTCGGAGCAGAAGTTCTGTATGAGACAGCACGTGAGTATATTGGTGAGACCAATGGACGTACTGTATTTGATCTTTACAGTGGTACAGGTACGATCGCGCAGATCCTGGCACCGGTTGCAAAGCATGTGACAGGTGTTGAGATCGTAGAAGAGGCAGTAGAAGCTGCAAAAGAGAATGCAGCACTCAACGGTCTTTCCAACTGCGATTTCATTGCAGGAGATGTACTGAAGGTATTAGACAGTCTGACAGAAAGCCCGGATCTGATTGTTCTGGATCCGCCGCGTGACGGTATTCATCCGAAGGCACTTCCGAAGATCATGAATTATGGTGTGGATCGTATGATCTATGTATCTTGTAAACCGACCAGCCTTGCAAGGGACCTTGTGGTTCTTCAGGCAGGCGGATATGCGGTTGAAAAAGTTTGCTGCGTGGATATGTTCCCGGGAACACACCATGTGGAGACGGTTTGTCTGTTGGCAAAGAGATGAATTTGAACGAAGGAAAGAAATCGCATGAAGACATTATGTTTATATTATACAAGAACAAATAATACTAAGATCGCGATGGAACATCTGGCGAAACTGCTGGGTGCTGATCTTGCTGAGTATACAGATGGAAAAGACAGAAGTGGTGTGACAGGATATATTGGTGCATGTTTTGCATCTATGAAAAAGTCATATCCAGCAATCACCATCAAGGGCAACATTCAGGTTGAAGACTATGATAGAGTTGTTGTCGGTATGCCTGTTTGGGTAGAAGGTCCATCCGTAATGGGAAAAGCTTTGATTGCTCAGTACAAAGATCGCCTGCCGCAGGATATATATTATGTTGTGACTCATATGGCACCTTCCGGATATGATGAAAAGATTCAGGCTATGGATAAAATCCTGGGAAGACCGTCTGCGGGATATGTGACAATGCAAACAAAAAAACATGACTTTTTAAAAGATATCGAAGACTTTGCAAAAACATTATAAATAAAAGACCTCGGGCTAAAATCAAGCTCGAGGTCTTTTGGTTCTGTTAAATTTAAAACGATTTCTGAAAAAGGTATCTTTTCTATTTGCGTCCGGTATGCTACAATAAAAGGTAGGAAGTGAAATCAATACATAGTTCGGAGGAAACTACAATGATAAAAGAACTGTTAAAGCTTGGAAATCCAAAGCTGTATGAGATTAGCAGTCCGATTACTGAAGAAGATTTGAAAGATGTTCCGGAGTGGGTGGCAGACCTTCATGATACATTGATGGAATACCGCCGTGTCTATGGCGCAGGCCGTGCAGTAGCAGCACCTCAGATCGGTATTCAGAAACGTTTGTTGTATATGTATTTGGATAAGGCATATGTATTTATCAATCCGGTTATGGAGTTTCCGGATGAGGAAATGTATGAGTTGTTAGATGACTGTATGTCATTCCCGGGCCTGATCGTTAAAGTCAGTCGTCACCGCAGGGCTGTGATCAAGTATTTTGATATGGAGATGAAACCGCAGGTGATGGAACTGGAGGGAGATCTTTCCGAACTTTTACAGCATGAATATGATCACTTAGATGGTATTCTCGCGACTATGCGTGCTGTGGATAACAAATCTCTTTATATGGAACAGATGAAGAGAGATTTTTCTTAAATTGTACTTGTAGAAATTGACATTAGGAGGAAAAATTATGTATCGAATTCTTGAACTGAACCCGCAGTTAACACCATTCGAAGGTGATATCAACCTTCGCATGCATTTATATAACGAAACAAAGAAACGTCTGTTAGGCGAGAACGGCACATTAAAAGATTTTGCCAACGCGCATGAGTATTTCGGTATTCATCATACAGCAGATGGCTGGGTATATCGTGAGTGGGCTCCGAGTGCCGGCCAGCTCTGGCTTACAGGTGAGTTCAATAACTGGAGCAAGACATCCCATCCGTTAAAGAATATCGGAAACGGAAACTGGGAGATCGAATTAAAAGAAGACGAGCTTTGGGAGGGCTGTAAGGTAAAAACAGTCGTAGAGGCCTGGGGTGAGATCACAGAACATATTCCGCTTTATATCCGCCGTGTAACACAGGATAAAGAAACGATCACATGGTGTGGTGAAGTTGTGGACACACGCAAGACATTTGAGTGGACAGACAAAAAGTTTAAAGGTGAGAAATCCCTTTATATTTATGAAGCTCATGTTGGTATGGCTCAGGAAGAGGGTAAGGTTGGTTCCTACCGTGAGTTTGCAGACTATACACTTCCGCGTGTACAGAAGGCAGGCTACAATACTATTCAGTTAATGGCGATCATGGAGCATCCGTACTACGGAAGCTTTGGTTATCAGGTTTCCAACTTCTTCGCGGCTTCCAGCTGGTTCGGTAAACCGGAAGATCTGAAATACCTGGTAAACAAGGCTCATGAGATGGGCATCCGTGTTCTGTTAGACGTCGTGCATTCTCATGCGGTTAAGAACACCGCAGAGGGTATCAACATGTTCGACGGAACTACATGGCAGTTCTTCCATGACGGAGACAAGGGTGACCATCCGGCATGGGGTACAAAGTGCTTTGACTATGGCAAAGATGGTGTTATCCATTTCCTTCTTTCCAATCTGAAGTTCTGGATGACAGAGTATCACTTCGACGGTTTCCGTTTTGACGGTGTTACATCTATGCTTTACCATGACCATGGTCTTGGAACAAGTTTTGACAATAGCAAATATTTCTCACTGAATACTCATGTGGAGGCGATTACATATTTACAGCTTGCAAATGAGTTGATCCGTCAGGTAAATCCGAAAGCGATCACAGTAGCAGAGGATATGTCCGGTATGCCGGGTATGTGTCTGCCGATCGCAGATGGCGGTATCGGCTTTGACTATCGTCTGGCTATGGGTATGCCGGATATGTGGGTAAAGGCTGTAAAAGAGTCTGTAGACGAAGGATGGCATATCAATGGTATGTGGGGCAATATGTGTCTCAGAAGACCGGGAGAGGGCACTGTGGCCTATGTAGAGAGCCATGATCAGGCTCTGGTGGGTGATCAGACGATGATCTTCCGTCTGGCTGGTGCTAACATGTATACAGATATGGACAAAGAATGTCATAACCCGAGAATTGACCGTGCGATCGCGCTTCATAAGATGATTCGTCTGTTTTCCATCGGTGCAGGCGGCGAAGCGTACCTGAACTTTATGGGTAATGAGTTTGGTCATCCGGAGTGGATCGATTTCCCGCGTGAGGGCAACGACTGGAGCTTCCATTACTGCAGACGTCAGTGGAGTCTCCGTGATAACGGCTTCCTGAAATATGAGTGGTTAGGTGATTTTGATGAGGATATGATCGCTCTTACAAAGAAACATAAGATCTTCGAGCAGACATTTGGTGATCTGAAACTTTCCAAAGAGCCGGAGAAGATGATCGCATTCTACAGAAAAGGCTTAATGTTTGCATTTAACTTCCACCCGACACAGTCCCTGACAAACGTACTGATCCCGGTTGATAACTATGCGGACTATACAGTGGCAATGTCCAGTGATGATGCGAAGTACGGCGGATTCAATCAGGTTGAGCACATTAAGTATCCGGTTAAGAGATTCGATGGTCAGAACTTTATCGAGATCTATTTACCGGCTCGTACAGCAATCGTTCTCGAAGAGGGAAGAAAACGTCCGGTTCCGAAGAAGATCCTTGAAGCAGAGGAGAAAGCAAGACAGGAAAGAGAAGCTGCAGCAAAAGCAGCAGCGGAAAAAGCAGCCGCAGAGAAAACTGCTGCAGAAAAAGAAACAGCTGAAAAAATTGCAGAAGTTGTTGCAGAAGCATAAAAAATACAGAAAAGAGGAAATTTTTCAAGTTTCCTCTTTTCTTTTTTTGAAACTGATGGTATAATGACGCTCGTGCAAAAATGAATAACATCTGCAGACATAGCAGATTATAGAAGATAGAGGTGCAGGATTCAAGAGTACCACAAACGTTTAGCCAGGGCAGGCTGTTTGTGTGAAAGGGGAGACTGCCGAAGGGTTCTTGCAGGTCCATGCAAGGATGCCTGGGATGCCGGATAAGATCCGGCGTACTGTCACGATATGTGGAGCGCTATCTTGTGTTGTAAAAGTTAAGTAATATAAGATTCTTGTGTTACATGCGTATAGAGATACATCACAAACGCGTCTTCCGTAAGGGACTATCGTTTGTGATGTTTTTTATTGCAGGAAATACAAGAAAGGAAAGAAAAAATGAAAAGTAACAGAAGTTTAAGAATTCTGCCGATGCTTGTGATGGTATTTGTGATGATGTTCAGTATCACAGCATTTGCAGCAGAAGAAGCAGAGTATGTACCGCAGATTTATGGTACATGGATGGCGCTGATCCCGCCGATCATCGCGATTGGCCTGGCGCTGATCACTAAGGAAGTTTACAGTTCTTTGTTTGTCGGAATTATGGCAGGCGGATTCCTGTATTCCGGTTGGAATTTTGAGGTGGCGATCACTCACGTATTTGAGAATGGTATGATCTCCGTTCTTTCTGACGGTTATAACGTTGGTATTTTGATTTTCCTTGTGATTTTAGGAACTATGGTATGTTTGATGAATAAGGCCGGCGGTTCTGCAGCATTCGGTCAGTTTGCTGCAAGTAAGATCAAGAGCCGTGTTGGAGCACAGCTGGCAAGTATTATGCTTGGTGTTCTGATCTTCATTGACGACTATTTCAACTGTCTGACAGTGGGCAGCGTTATGCGTCCGGTAACCGATAAGTTCAAAGTTTCTCGTGCGAAATTAGCTTATCTGATCGATGCAACAGCAGCTCCGGTATGTATCATCGCTCCGATCTCTTCTTGGGCAGCAGCTGTTACAGGCTTTGTTGAGGGAGAAGATGGTTTCTCTATTTTCTGTCGTGCGATCCCGTACAACTTCTATGCATTGCTGACAATTGTAATGATGGTTGGTCTGGTAATTTTAAAAGTTGATTTTGGCGCTATGAAGAAACATGAACAGAACGCAGGAAAAGGAGATCTGTTTACAACAGCAGGACGTCCGTATGCATCTGTAGAAGAAGAGGAAGTGAATACGAAGGGAACAGTCTTTGACCTGATCGTTCCGATCGCATCCTTAATTGCATGCTGCGTAATCGGTATGCTGTACACAGGCGGATTTTTCACCGGTGAAGATTTTATTACCGCATTCTCCAACTGTGATGCTTCTTTAGGTCTCACATTAGG
>JAFYOD010000129.1 GCA_017556515.1 Lachnospiraceae bacterium | reverse complement strand
TGGATACTTGCGGTATCAGGATCTATCGTAAAGGCGGTAAAGAGGCGGTTGTATATTTCAGTGATGAAGTTTGCGATGTACTGGAAAAATACATGGAAGAACGAGAAATGATCGAACCATATCCCGGCCATGAGGAAGCATTTTTCTTGTCGATGCAGAGAAAACGTATGAATGTTCGCAGTGTTGAAAATCTTGTAAAGAAATATTCTCGTTTGGTTACGCCGCTCAAGAAAATTACGCCTCACAAACTTCGCAGTACTTATGGTACAAGTTTGTATAGGGAAACAGGTGATATTTATCTTGTTGCTTCTGTTCTTGGTCATAATGATGTTAACACTACACGTAAGCATTATGCTGCTCAGGAGGACGAACGACGTCGTAGCGCAAGAAATGTTGTAAAATTACGTGAAGATTAACATAATATTATTATGTTAATCAATAAGATTATATAAAAGAGGATGCAGATTTCTGCATCCTCTAATTCATTATTTCGTAATATTAATTATTCGAAATCAGCTGCTTTGCCTTCGGAACCAAGAACGTTTTTAATCTTGTGAGCAACTACAGCTTTTACGTTAGCACGTGCTACTGTGAGGTACTGTCTCGGATCGAAGTAATCCGGGTGGTTGTTAAGTACTTCACGTACGCCAGCTGTAAGGCCAAGACGAAGGTCAGAGTCAATGTTGATCTTACATACAGCACTTCTAGCTGCCTGACGAAGCTGCTCTTCCGGAATACCGATAGCATCTTTAAGAGCACCACCGTTTGTGTTGATGATCTTTACGTACTCCTGCGGAACGGAGGAAGCACCGTGAAGAACGATCGGGAATCCCGGGATTCTCTTCTCGATCTCTTCAAGAATGTCGAAGCGAAGCTGCGGATCTGTGCCCGGTTTGAATTTGAATGCACCGTGGCTTGTACCGATTGCGATTGCAAGGGAGTCAACGCCTGTACGTTCTACGAATTCCTGTACCTCAGACGGCTGTGTGTAGGAAGAATCTTCAGCAGATACGTTAACATCATCCTCGATACCAGCAAGACGGCCTAACTCAGCCTCTACTACTACGCCACGAGCATGAGCGTATTCAACTACTTTCTTTGTAAGTTCGATGTTCTCTTCGAAGGAGTGGTGGGAACCGTCGATCATAACGGATGTGAAACCACTGTCGATACAAGCTTTACAGATTTCGAAATCTGCGCCGTGATCAAGGTGAAGAGCGATCGGAATGTTCGGGTTTTCGATAACAGCTGCCTCAACAAGTTTTTTGAGGTATGTCGGGTTAGCATATTTTCTAGCACCAGCGGAAACCTGAAGGATAACCGGGGAGTTAAGCTCGCCAGCTGCCTCTGTGATAGCCTGAACGATCTCCATATTGTTTACGTTGAATGCACCGATAGCGTAGCCGCCTTCATATGCTTTCTTAAACATCTCAGTTGTTGTAACTAATGCCATAATATTTATTTCCTTTCTATTGTATAGTAGTTATTACACATAAATATATTCTACTACAAAACTATCAAGATAACAATGAGTTTTTTAATAATTTCTTTGAGATTTCTTTTATCTTCACAAACAGCTTTATCTAAGTTATAATTATATATAGTGATTATTATAAGTTTATTAGATTCTAATTTACATAATAATATTATGTAAATGTGTGAATATAAGGAGAAAATTTATGTTAAATATAATTGAGGTCAACGATTTCAATGCCCCGGAGCTGGATATTTACGCAAGATTAAATGAAAATCAGCTGGTACATTACTATGAACCGGCTCTTGGTATTTTTATTGCCGAAAGTCCTAATGTTATTGAACGTGCATTAAATGCAGGTTATGAGCCGATTTCTTTCTTAATGGAACGTAAAAACATTGATAAAGAAATGAAACCAATTTTAGAACGGTGTCCCAATGTGCCGGTTTACACAGCTGAGCAGGATGTTCTTACTAAATTGACTGGTTTTCATTTAACACGCGGTGCATTATGTGCCATGAAACGACGCATATATCCCACTATTGAAGAGATTTGCAAAAATGCAAAACGTATTGCAATTTTGGAAAATGTCGTAAATCCGACTAATGTTGGTGCAATTTTCCGTTCTGCAGCTGCGTTACATATGGATGCAGTTCTTTTGACTCCGGGATGCAGTGATCCATTGTATCGTCGCTCAAGTCGTGTAAGCATGGGAACGGTATTCCAGGTACCTTGGACTTACATCGGAAATAAAACTGCTGAATGGCCGAACCCTCTTTTATCTACGATTAAAAAGTTAGGATTTAAAACTGCTGCGATGGCGTTATCCGATAATTCCGTTAGCATCGATGATCCTGCTCTCATGAATGAAGAAAAACTTGCCATCATTCTTGGTACGGAAGGCGATGGTCTTGCAGTGGATACAATCGCGGATTGTGATTATACTGTAAAAATTCCAATGGCACACGGAGTTGATTCTTTAAACGTGGCAGCTGCAAGTGCTGTTGCTTTTTGGCAATTAGGAAATAGAAATTAACATGAAATTAAGCCTGACAGAACCAATATGAGTTCTGCCAGGCTTTTTAGCATCCTATCTAATACCGTAATTTTCAATGATATAATCCATATCTTTGTCGCCTCGACCGGAAAGACAGATCAGAATGGATCCTTTACCCATTTCCTTTGCAAGTTTCATGGCATATGCGACTGCATGGGAACTTTCAATTGCCGGGATAATACCTTCTAATCTGGAAAGTCTAAAGAATGCATCGATGGTTTCTTCATCATCGACTACATCATATTTTACTCTACCGAGGTCATGAAGGAATGCATGCTCCGGACCGGAGGACGGATAATCAAGTCCACTTGCCACAGAATATACCGGAGCCGGATCGCCGTTTTCATCTTTTAACATGATACTGTTGAAACCGTGCATGATGCCTTCTGTACCATATTTTAAGCTGGCTGCATGATCACCGAGTTTTTCACCTCTGCCAAGCGGTTCAACTCCGTAAATGTCAACCGGATAATTTAAAAATCCGGAGAACATTCCCATTGCATTGGAACCGCCGCCCACACATGCGACAACTGCATCCGGAAGTTCACCTGTCATTTCTACAAACTGCTCTCTTGCTTCTATACCAACGATACTCTGAAAGTCACGAACCATCATCGGGAACGGATGTGGGCCGAGTACAGAACCGATACAGTAAATAGCATCTTTATACTCATTCGCATATGCTTTAAAAGCAGCGTCAACGGCTTCTTTTAATGTTGCAAGTCCTTCTGTAACTTCGATTACGTTTGCACCAAGGATCTTCATACGGGCAACGTTCGGAGCCTGTTTTTTGATATCAACAGAACCCATATAAATATCACATTCAAGACCAAAATATGCAGCTGCAGTTGCAAGTGCTACACCGTGCTGACCTGCTCCAGTCTCTGCGATTACTTTCTTTTTACCCATGTACTTTGCAAGTAATGCTTCACCCATACAGTGATTGAGTTTATGAGCACCTGTATGGTTCAAGTCTTCACGTTTTACGTATAACTGAACATCTCCAAGAGAATTGGATAAACGCTCTAAATGAGAGATCGGAGTCGGTCTTCCCTGGAATTCCTTTCGGATACGTCTGAGCTCTGCGATAAATTTTCTGGATTTACAAATAGTAAAATAAGCATCGTTAATCTCTTTCATTGCCTGTGCCAATTCAGGTTCAATAAAGCAGCCGCCGTATTTTCCAAAATAACCGTCTTTATCCGGATAATTTTTAAAGTAAGTATCGAAATCTACGTTGTTATACATCATAATAAAGTCCTCCATAAATAGATAATGAGTTCTCTGCCAAATAAAAAATCCTTGACAGAAATATACAAATTCTGTCAAGGACGAATAAATCTTATCCGCGGTGCCACCTTGAATTCACGTTTTACCGTGCACTTTTCAGGATACTAACATATCCATGGCAACTGACGTATGCCCTACGTTGCAGAATACTCTGCGATTACTCGCATTTGACTGCACCCTCCGTGGTCCATTTGACGACTTGTTTCTCACCTGATCTCAGCAACACAGGCTCTCTGTAAAGGCATCATCGCCGTTATCTCCACATCAACGGTTTACCTAATTAAATTGTTATAGTATTTATACCACCAATATATGACGTTTGTCAACGAATATTTCAGTATTTGTAAAAGAAAGTTCCGAAGTTTAATTGATCTGTAAAGGAGCCTGGGCAAAATAAACGATTGTCAAAGAATCTCCTGCTTCAATATCATCAGAAATCATACGGTTCATCTGTTTCACTTCACGAATATAATCTCGGATCTCCATGCCTGAATTCTGGTTATAAGTTTTTGCGATGGACCAGAGAGTATCGCCTTTTTCAATCTGAATATCTGTATAATAACGCTCATAAACTACGGAGTTCTCTTCTTCGCTAGCCATAACCAGAGTCTTACCAAAGAAACAAGATAATACCATAACAAACAATACTAACATCATACAATACTTTTTCATCTATATTTCCTCCACTCTCGAAAATTTGTTCGCGAACATTTGTTCTAACCACATATTACCATCAGAACGTATGTTTGTCAACAATAAACGAACATTTTTTCGAACAAAGGTTTGCTTTTTGTTCGAACATATGTTAGTATATTAGCAGAAAGATTATACCGATTTAGGTGTTCATTACCGTAAGGAGGAACTGTATATGAGTAAAGGAAAGATTACTGATAAACAGAGAGAAATTCTTGAATACATTAGAGATACAATTTTAGCTAAAGGTTATCCGCCGGCAGTTCGTGAGATCTGTGAAGCGGTTCATTTAAAATCTACCTCTTCCGTACACTCTCATTTGGAAACACTGGAAAAGAACGGATACATTCGACGTGACCCTACGAAACCGAGAACCATCGAAATTTTAGATGATGATTTTGCATTAACACGCAGAGAGATGGTTAACGTACCGGTTGTCGGTACTGTTGCTGCAGGTCAGCCGATCCTCGCTGAAGAAAATATTGAAGATTATATGCCGATTCCGGTTGAGATGCTTCCAAACAAAGAGGTGTTTATGCTGAAAGTAAAAGGTGAAAGTATGATCGAAGCCGGTATTTTTAATAACGATAAAGTTATCGTTGCAAAACAGGATACCGCAAAGAATGGAGAAATGGTTGTTGCACTTGTTGAGGATTCTGCAACTGTTAAGACCTTCTACAAAGAAAATGGTCATATTCGTCTTCAGCCGGAAAACTCTTCCATGGACCCGATCATTGTCGATGATGTACAGATTCTTGGCAAAGTTATCGGTCTGTTCCGTATGATGAGATAATCGTACATTAAGTACATATTTTGCGACATTTTCAAACGCCGTTTGTTCGAATTTAATTTATTTGGACAAATGGTGTTTGAATTGTTGCTAAGAAATGAAAACAGGCTGTACCGCTCTTATAGGGCGCATACAGCCTGTTTCGTGTTTTGTCTTAGTATGTCTAGTACATATGCGTTAAAACGCTCTGCACCGGATTACAGCTCGTCTGTAGACTCAAGGATTTTTCCGTCTCTCCAGA
>JAFYOD010000128.1 GCA_017556515.1 Lachnospiraceae bacterium | reverse complement strand
TCCAAATCAACCATTTACCAAAAGACATTACCGTTCGATTACGTAAAATACGTTTTCGAAAAAGCTTACGAGTTTGAAAACATTCACATTCAAACGTATACCGATACTCATCTAATCTGCGAATATGACACGAAGGAAAGTCGTGATTACGAACTCAAGACCAAAACAGACAGAAAAGTGGTTAACAACATTTTTGACGAATTAAACGGTCAGGAACCTTGCAAAATGTTGGCCATTGCTTTTGATACGGATCGCGAACGCATCGAAGCATTCCGTGATTTTATGTCAGAATACTGCAATGGCAAAATTGACATGTATTTTTCCTCTCCGGAATATCTTGAATTCATGCCTGCCGGGATCAATAAAGGACATGCCATTCGATGGATGTGCGAATACATGAATATTCCATTAGAAAATACCATTGCTGTAGGCGATGCAGAAAATGACATTGCTATGTTAGAAACAGCCGGCATCGGAGCAGTTATGAAAAACGCAGACGAAGATATGAAGAAATATGGAAATTATATTACAGAACACGACAACAACGAAGGCGGCGTTGCCGAAGTCATCCATAAATTTATGTTAAACAATTAAAAAAGAATGTGCGTTGGCACATTCTTTTTTATCTGGATCTATTTCAGATTTTCCGGTCCAAAACCGTACGGCAGAAGATCTTTCAGTAAGATCTCGATGAGTCCGCCTTTGCCATCCGGCATAATGATCATAAAGGTTTCCGGATTACAAAATTCCATCATAACCTGACGGCATACGCCACACGGCGCAGTCAAAAGGTCTGCTTCCATGCCGCGCGGAGCACCAACAACAGCGATCTTTGCAAATTCACGCTCGCCCTCGTACACAGCTCTAAAAAATGCTGTACGCTCTGCACAGTTAGTCGGTGTATAGCCTGCGTTCTCGATGTTGCATCCATGGTAAATCTTACCGTCTTTGGTAAGAAGCGCTGCACCTACCATAAAGTTTGAATACGGAACATATGCACGTTCTCTGGCTTTTTTCGCTTCTAAAATAAGTTCCTGATTTGTCATACTCCACCTATTTCTTTTCTTTGTCTTCTTTGATCAACTTTCTCAAAGATTCTACAGCTACTTTGATCGCCATCTCTGTATCATGAGCGATCGGATTATCAAGACCCAGAGCAGCTCTTTCCTGGTTTCCTACTACAAGGAATGTAGAGCCACAGCGAACCTTCAAATAACTTGCAACAATGAAGAGAGCAGCAGACTCCATCTCGGATGCCTTTGCACCAAGACGCTTCCAAGCCTCCCATTTGTTTGTAAGTTCATAGTTTACCGGCATAATGTCCGGATTGTGCTGACCGTAGAATGAATCCTTACACTGCACAATACCCGGATGGTATGTGATGCCCATCTCTTTGCATGTGTTGATCAGAGCATTTACAACATCGATATTTGCAACTGCAGGGAATTCGATCGGAGCATACTCTTTTGTCGTACCTTCCATTCGAATTGCACCGGTAGCTACAACCACGTCTCCGCCTTTCACATCGATGTCGATTCCGCCACATGTACCAATACGGATAAATGTGTCTGCTCCGGCTTTTACAAGTTCTTCAAGCGCAATGGATGCAGATGGACCACCGATACCGGTAGAAGTAACACTTACTTTCTCACCATCAAGGTATCCTGTGTAAGTAACATATTCTCTGCTGTCTGCAATTAATTCAGCATTATCGAAATACTTTGCAATTTTTGCACATCTCTTTGGGTCACCCGGCATGATCACATAACGTCCTACATCACCCGGTCTGATCTGTAAATGATACTGTAAACCTACTTCACCCGAATAGTTCATAAAAACATCCTTTCTGTACTTAAATACGGAGCAAATCCTAAAAAAATAGGATATTAATAGTCTCACTTACAGTATATTTCCTTCATTTTGAAATCTCAAGGACTCCAGTCTCAAACCAGGATCTTGTCTTTTTAAACGCTCAGCGCCATGCGCTGCACCTGCCCAAGAGCCCTCTTCACTGCAGGAATCGTAACAACGATCAAGGTTGCGATCAGCTCCGGCGCAAGATAAGTCAGATTATATCCAAGCGTGTAGATCAATGGATCGATTCCCTCCGGCGCATACATCCCGAAGAAAATATATCCGGAAAGAACGTGACACAGATAACGTCCACAAACTCCCAGGAAAATTCCTTTCTGAAGACCCCACTTCTGATTTCTGCAAAATCCCGCCATACCAAGGCACGCAAATGCCAATGGATAATCTAAAAAGAACTGACCGATACTATACAGGTACGGATCCTGCAAAAACTGCAGCAGTCCATAAGCTACTCCGGTACAGATTCCTGTCTTCGGACCAAACAGATATCCTGCAAAACAGAGAAAAAACATTGAGAACAACGTGATAGAACCGCCAAACGGCAGTCTCATAAATTTGATGTAACTGGTCACAAAGGCCAGTGCAACTGAAATGGCGCAAAAGACCAATTGTTTCGTCATCGAATGACTGTTTTTAGACATAAAAAAATCCTCCTTCGTTACGGGAGGGGACTACTTTGGATATCGCTTCCTTACGCCGGCATTACCCGGTTCAAGTAGTAAGGGTTACATACACCATAAACGTGCATGAATCTCAGCCAAAGGGCTCCCCTAGCAAATGTTGCTATGTGCTTTTCACTTCAATCATATGTTAGAAAAATTAAAATGTCAATAGAAAACAGGGTTGGATTATTATCGGTTGCCCAACCCAACTAATCACAGGCATTCTCTCCGAAAACCTGACTTGCTTGGATTTCATATCCACTATTTCTTATTCCTGTCCAAGAAGCAACCATGATAAATCAAGCTTATTTGGACACTTCCTCGACCTTATTCACTAACTGTCCAAGATAGATCTCAAGTCACCCCGAAACCGCTCGAAGCACAAAACAAAAAACCCTGTAACTTTCGTTACAGGGTTTTCAGGGTGGCTACAGGGATTCGAACCCTGGGCCTCCAGAGCCACAATCTGGCGCGCTAACCAACTGCGCTATAGCCACCATTACTTATGAGTTTCGGAACC
>JAFYOD010000127.1 GCA_017556515.1 Lachnospiraceae bacterium | reverse complement strand
TTTGAATAAAGCTGTGAGACTGCGCTTTCCGGATTTCTCATCCTTCAAAACCGCCTTCAGTGCACGGTTCATCCAGAGAAATTTTCCATCTGTATCAGCGATTCCGTACGGCAGCTCCATAGATGCCAGCAGCTGCTTCTGGCTCCAGCTGTAATCGGCCGCATAAGAAACCATACCATTCTGCAGTCTCTTACTTCCGGTCCAGAAGAGCCAGCCCGCGATGGCGATATACGCGATCGTGAACGGGACCATCACACCTCCTGCATTCGGCTCTATTACAAGCACGGCAACATTTGCCGCAAAGATCAGGATCGATAAGATCAGCGGCCACTGTAAATACGTTTGCAGCTGACTTTTTATCTTTCTTTTTTCTGCCTTCATATACTCTCCTATTCCCGTGCCCAATTTTGGACACAGCAAAAAAACGTCCGACAAAAACGACTTTGGACTAGTATATCATATTCACCCGCATTTGTAAATTTTTTGCATATAAAAACAGCCGGTCAGACACCCTGACCGGCCATAAGATTAAACAATTTCTGCAATTTCGTAGATCAATTTCTCGGAGTCTTCCCAACCAAGACACGGATCCGTAATGGATTTTCCGTAGATGTGCTCTCCGATCTTCTGGCTTCCCTCTTCCAGGTAGCTCTCGATCATCATACCCTTTACAAAATCATGAATCTCTGCGGAATGCTTGCGGCTGTGCAGAACTTCCTTTGTAATACGGATCTGCTCTTTATAACGCTTGTTGGAGTTGGAATGGTTTGCATCCACGATACAAGCCGGATTGATGATATCCTGCTCCTGATAGAGTTTGTAAAGCAATTCCAGGTCCTCGTAATGATAGTTCGGAAGACACTGACCGTGCTTGCCAACGGCACCGCGTAAAATGGTATGAGTCAGTGGATTGCCCGGTGTCTGAACTTCCCATGTGCGGTAAATAAAATCATGTCCATGCTGTGCAGCATACACAGCGTTGAGCATAACGCTTAATGCTCCGCTGGTCGGGTTCTTCATACCAACCGGTACATCCACACCGCTGGAAACAAGACGATGCTGCTGGTTCTCAACGGAACGTGCACCAACTGCAACATAAGATAACAGATCAGATAAATAACTATAGTTTTCCGGATACAGCATCTCATCTGCAGTAGACATTCCGTAATCTTTCAGCACACGCATGTGAAGCTTACGGATCGCCAGAATACCTTCGTACATATTTGGCTTCTTCTCCGGATCCGGCTGATGGAGCATACCTTTATATCCGCCGCCGGTTGTTCTCGGTTTATTGGTATACACACGCGGGATAATGATCAGCTTATCCTTTACCTGCTCATTTACCTTCGCAAGACGCTCCATATAATCGCAGACTGCATCCTCACGGTCTGCAGAACATGGTCCGATGATCACTAAGAACTTATCGCTTTTTCCTGTAAAAACATCTGCAATTTCTCTGTCTCTCTCTGCTTTCAGCTTCGCAAATTCAGAAGCCAGTGGAAATTCTCCTTTAATCTGTTCCGGAGTCGGAAGTATGCTT
>JAFYOD010000126.1 GCA_017556515.1 Lachnospiraceae bacterium | reverse complement strand
TCAGCCTATCATTTAAGATAGTACGGGATTTTTTATCAGATACTTTTCTATTATTTTCAAAACTAATCCACTTGTAATTTTACCACCTCCAGTTAACTCCTCACTGGAGGCCTTTAATTATAAGTGACCCCCGACAGATTACATCTGCATTTAAGTTTAGTAAAAAATGTATACAATATATGATAGAAAAACCATACATATCTCAAATAATAGGTTAGACGACTGCGCTTCGAAAGATTTTCGACTGTACAAAGGTCGCGAACGATCTTATTGCGACCAACTACAGTCGGATAAAATCGCATCGAAGCAAAGGTAGTCAACCGTTTTTGAGATAGTATGGTTTTTCTACATATATTGCTATTATATTTTTCTAACCTAAATCCACACTTAGTTAAAACCGAAGAACTTCTGTGCGATCTTATAAGCCATTACAGAAACCTTTCGTCCTGCTTTGCCCGGAAGATTCATGCTCTGGCCAAGGAAGCCCCAGCGAAGTCTTCTGTAAAGCTTTGGATTATCTTTTCTCAAATCTTCCCAAAGCTGTTTTTTCTTTTCCATATTCTCTTCACTCTCTGACTTGATCGCGAGTAAAGAACAGATTGTCATCATGATCTCCAGATAGCTTGTCATGTACTGGCGAAGTTTTCTGTTCTGGATCTTGGTTACATCATAATAGCCAAGCATTAATCTGGTCACACGGTACTGCTGATCGATGCGGCCGATCATAATCTGCTCATTCACAGACTGGTCGGAACGGCCGATAAAGTAGCGGTAAAAGTTCACATCCAGATAGTACATCTTTTGTACATGCGGAAGCGGATGATATACGAAAATATTATCCACATAGAATGTATGCTTCGGAAGTTCAAACGCACTGTTTTTCAGAAGTTCTGTACGATAAATAACTGAATGCATCAGAATGTACTGACCCGGTGCAAAATACTTTGCATCGCTCCATGTGAATACCTCATTGCGCGGAATCGCAGAACGGTAGTTCATTACTTTTTTATGCTTTGCGCCCTGTTTTTCGTAAACAAAGTTTGTGATGAGCATATCAAGGGTATCTTTACCATACACAAAATTTCTCAGAGTCTCAAGAACTTTCATATATGCTTCTTTATTTACCCAGTCATCACTGTCTACAACTTTGAAAAATACACCTGTTGCATTTCTAAGTCCGGCATTTACCGCTTCTCCGTGACCTCCATTTTCCTGATGAATCGCGCGGCAGATGCCCGGATATTCTTTCTCATATCTATCTGCGATTTCTGCAGTGTTGTCCTTTGTAGATCCGTCGTTTACAATCAGGATCTCCACCTCATCTCCACCCGGAAGCAGGGATTTGATGCAGTTGTCCATATATGCGGCTGAATTGTAACACGGGATCGCGATCGATAAAAGTTTCAATTTATTTACCTCCTAATGGTTCCTTACAATACACCAAAAATATCATATCACATCCATTCGAAAAAAGCAAAAAATTCCTTTAATTTCATCTGTGAATGTGTTATGATTGATAAGAGTCGTCAGAGATGTCGCGTCTACCTGACGAATTTGATGTAAATATTAGGAATGAGGTATGTTATATGGCAAAGAAAAGACTAGTTTTAACCCTTGGACATCTCGCTCTTGGTGCTACTCTTCCAGAGCAGAAAGCTGCCGTTAAAAATACTGCAAAATATCTTGCAGATCTTATTCAGGACGGATTCCAGATCGTGATCACTCACGGCAACACTCCGCAGGTAGACATGATCCACACTGCGATGAACGAATTTTCCCAGGAACATCCGGAATACACAGCAGTTCCTATGGCAATCTGTGCAGCTATGTGCCAGGGATACATCGGTTATGACCTTCAGAACGCAATCCGCTCCGAACTGATCAGCCGCGGTATCTACACACCGGTATCTACTATCTTAACACAGGTAACAGTCAATCCGCACGATGATTCCACATACATTCCATACAGACTGATCGGACGCAAGATGACTGCAGAAGAAGCAAGACGAGAAGGTCTGAGAGGCAACGATACTGTTGAAACAGAAGACGGTTATCGTCGTGTAGTTATTTCTCCGAAACCGCTGGCAATCGTTGAGATCGATGCGATCAATGCGATCCTCGATGCAGATCAGCCGGTTATCGCAGCAGGCGGCGGCGGTATCCCGGTTATTAAAAAAGACGGCACTCTGATGGGTACAGCTGCAGCGATCGATAAAGACCTTACTGCTGCTGTTCTTGCAAAGGAAGTAAATGCAGATGTACTGATGTATCTGACAGACGTAGACAACATCGTACTGAACTATGGTTCCGACAGTGAGATCCCGTTATATGAACTTTCTGCAAAAGAAGCCGAAGATCACATCAAAGCAGGTTCCTTTGCTGCAGGTACAATGGACCCGAAAGTACGTGGCGGTATCGACTTCGTACAGACAGGTACAAACCGTAAAGTGATCATCACAACTCTTGAAAAAGCAAGAGCTGCTCTTGCCGGAAAAGCAGGTACCGTTATTTACTAAAAACAACATATGAAACATAAAACAGCTCCTGTAGAAAAATTCTACAGGAGCTGTTTGTTATATAGGATCTTTTATTATTTGATTACTTTTGCCGGGCACTTCGCTGCGCACTTACCACAGTTTGTACATTTCTCGTAATCGATCACTGCAAGGTTGTTATCCATATGGATCGCATCAGATTCACACTGTTTTGTACAGAGTGTACATCCGATACAGCCCGCATCACATTTCTTCTTCACATCCGGTCCTTTATCGTGAGAATTACACTGTACCAGATGTTCAGCTGTGTATGGAACCAGTGTGATCAGGCCACGCGGACATGTCGCAACACATTTACCACAAGCCACACATTTTTCCTTATCAACTACCGCTACACCATCAACAATGTGGATCGCATCAAACTGACAAGCTTTTACACAGCTTCCGGAACCAAGACATCCATAGGAACATGCTTTTGCACCGGCCGCCGGAACAACAGACATCTTCACACAGTCATCGATACCGTAGTAGTTGTACTGAGTGTTGGCCTTATCACAAGTACCTTTACATTTTACAAATGCAACTTTTTTAGCAGAACCGCCGGCCTCAACACCCATGATCGCTGCGATTTTTGCACCAACTGCCGCACCGCCTACCGGACACTGGTCAACTGCTGCTTTTCCTTCTACGATCGCTGCTGCAAGACCGTCACAACCCGGATATCCACAACCGCCACAGTTGTTACCCGGAAGTTCTTCTCTGACAAGAGTCACTCTCTCATCTACTTCAACTTTAAATTTTTCGCTGGCAACACCAAGGAGTACGCCGATGACAATACCGACAACGCCTACAACGGCTGCCGCGATGATAATTCCTGTAATATTCATCTTACGACTCCTTTCTTAGATCAGTCCACTGAATCCGAAGAATGCAATTGACATTAAACCAGATGTGATCAGAACGATCGGAGAACCTTTGAATACATGCGGAACATCATTGTATTCGATTTTCTCACGGATACCTGCAAGAAGTACAATGGCAATTGTAAAACCTACGGAAATACCAATACCGTTTACAACACTTTCAATAAAGTTGTAGCTCTTCTGAACGTTAGTTAACGCTACACCGAGAACTGCACAGTTTGTTGTGATAAGTGGAAGGTATACACCAAGAGCCTGGTATAAACTTACCATATTTTTCTTTAAGAACATCTCAACGAACTGTACTAATGCCGCGATAACAAGAATGAATACGATTGTCTGTAAGTATTCAATACCAAGTTTTACTAAAACAAAATTGTAGATCAGGCTTGTACATGCAGTCGCGATTACGATAACGAAAATTACGGCTGCACCCATTCCTGCAGCTGTCTCTGTCTTCTTGGATACACCAAGGAACGGGCAAAGACCAAGGAACTGGCTTAATACTACGTTATTTACCAGGGCAGAGCCAATGGCGATCAGTAATAATTCTTTCATTTCTCTATGCCCTCCTTAATTTGTTTTTTCTGCCTCAGCAGCTTTTGCTGCTTCAGCGGCTTTCTTTGCTGCAAGTGCTTTTTCAGCTGCTGCCTTCTTCGCTGCTGCTGCTTTCGCTGCCTCTTCTGCCTTCTTCTCTGCGATCACTGCATGGTTTGTCATACCTGTACATCCGTGACAGTTCATGCAGTTGCCACCGCAAACAAGTTCAGATTTCGGAGCATCTCCGTTTGTTGCACTCGGAAGTCTCAGTTTATTCTGGATTGCACAAAGCATAGCCAGTGTAAACAGAGCGCCCGGAGCAAGGATCATAATAGAAATATGGTACTGTTCCGGAATGATCACGTGACCAAAGAATGCACCTGCACCGATCAGCTCACGGCACATACCGATGATTGTAAGAGCAAGTGTAAAACCAAGTCCCATACCAACGCCATCGAAGAAAGACTCTACCGGACCGTTTTTCGCTGCGTAAGATTCCGCACGGCCAAGAATGATACAGTTAACTACGATAAGCGGGATATAAATACCAAGAGAATCATACAGGGACGGTAAATAACCCTGGATCAAAAGCTGTACGATCGTTACCAGGCTGGCTACTACTACGATAAATGCCGGAATACGTACACGATCCGGAATGATCTTACGAAGTAAGGAAATCACCAGGTTGGAGAACATCAATACTGCTGTTGTAGAAAGTCCCATACCGAGACCATTGCTTGCAGATGTTGTCGTCGCAAGTGTCGGACACATACCAAGCATAAGGATGAAGGTAGGGTTTTCTTTGATAATACCGTTATAAATACGTTCTACACATTTATTCATAACTTTCCCT
>JAFYOD010000125.1 GCA_017556515.1 Lachnospiraceae bacterium | reverse complement strand
TGCCCGCTTTTTGTACCGCTTGTAGAAGAGGGAATGTTCCACGACACAGTGACCGACGAGATCGCATCCAGATATTTACAGGAACTGAAATCCAAATATATCGATTCTCTGGTACTGGGATGTACCCATTATCCGCTGATCCGTTCTACGGTTGCCCGCACCATGGGAAGCGATGTAACATTGGTCAATCCGGCGTATGAGACAGCAGTTCAGTTAAAGACCCTGCTCCGTTCCATGGAAATGAACTGTGATGAAGGACGAAACCTTCCGACCGAAGAGAAATATCAGTTCTTTGTAAGTGATATGGCGGATAAGTTCCGTGCATTTGCGACTGCGATCCTTCCGGATGAAGTGAAACAGACGATCAAGATTAATATAGAAGAGTATTAGAGGTACCATGATGGCAAAAGATGTTCTTGTGAGTGTAAAAGGAACTCAGTTCATTGATGGAGAAAAGGATACTGTAGAAGTGATCACCTCCGGAACCTGGTATGAGAAGAACGGAAAGCAGTATCTGCTTTACGAAGAGACATACGAAGGCATGCAGGCAACGACAAAGAATACAGTCAAGATCACTCCGGAACTTGTGGAAGTGACCAAGAAAGGTGCGATTTCCAGCAAGATGGTTTACGAGCTGGGAAAACAGCATATGTCTGACTATGTGACACCGATGGGACTGATCGTTCTCGGGGTTACAACAAAAGATATTTTTGTAGAAGCCAATGCAGAGAAACTTCATATGGAACTGCGTTATGCGATGGAGATGAATGGTCAGTTTGTCTCTGACAGCATTCTGGAGATCACAGCAACAGTACGTGGGACTGAGGCTCTGCGTCTCAGCTAGGAGGAAGCGATGAACCAGACATTGAAAGATATTTATGAGCGTAAATCTGTCCGTGTATTTGAGGACAGAGCGATCAGCACAGAAGACAAACGCAGGATCCTGGAAGCTGCCATTCAGGCACCGACAGCCGGTAATCAGGGAATGTTTGCGATCATTGATGTGACAGACCAGGAGTTGAAACAAAAACTTGCGGAAACTTGTGATCATCAGAAGTTTATCGCAACCGCTCCGATGGTATTGGCATTTTGCGCAGACTATCAGAGGTGGTATGATGCTTATGTGGCACATGGAGAGACTGACGTGAGAAAACCGGCAGAAGGCGATATGATGCTGGCGTTTGAAGATACTCTGATCGCAGCGCAGAATGCGGTTGTGGCAGCGCAGTCCATGGGGATCGGTTCCTGCTACATCGGAGATTTTCTGGAGAACTACGAGATCCAGAAAGAGATCCTGAATCTTCCGAAGTATGTGCTTCCGGCGGTTGTGGTAGTATTCGGATACCCGACCGAACAGCAGAAAGAACGTGTAAAGCCTCCGCGATTTACGGTGGAAGAAGTTGTCGGAGAAAATACATATCTGCGAAAATCCGGTGAAGAATTTTTAGGAATGCTTCAGAAACGCCATGGATTGGAAGGTGAGGCATTTGACCGCTGGTTTACGGCATTTTACAATCGAAAATATAACAGCGATTTCAGTCGTGAGATGAGTCGCTCTGTTCGCGAAATGATCAAAGCGTGGATGGAATAGACATGCAATACAAAAGGGAGTATCAAGATTCTGATACTCCCTTTTTATGTACTTATTTATCTTTTTTGAAGATACCTGTAATACGCTGACCGATAGTTTTCTTTTTCGGAAGCGGGATAAGACCGCCACGGGCGCTCTTAACTTCTGTGATGTAGAGACCGCTGATCACTACTTTTGCTTCTGTCTTTAACGGAAGCTGTAAGTAAGCTTTTTCGTCAGCGAGCATTGTCATGATCTTCGGACCGATCTTAACTTTAACTACTGCTACTTTCATACGCTTTGCGTACCACGGAACCGCATCGATCGCCTCCTGCGGCATACCGGATTCGGACATCTTCATTTTCTTTTTGTCGATCGCAATAAGTGATACAGTCTGTTTTGCAGCGTCGATCATGGACTGCTGTTCAACCTGACGTTTTTCCATTTTTCTACCGAAGTAGTACATGATTCCCAGAACAACCGCTGCAATAAGCAGGATCACCAGGAGTACATTCAGAAAAGTGTTCATGAAATAACCTCCAATATTTTCCACATTCGTCTTTGCCTTGAGCCAAGACACCACTTTGTAAATTATAACATTCATTATATAAAAGCGCAAGTGATTCTTTCTGTGTAAAATGGCGAAACATTCAGAGAATTCTTGATATATTTTGGTCAAAATGTATGAAAAATATTGACGGAAATGACTGAAAATGGTAAAATATTTTTGCTGACAAAAGAAGATGTCAGCAAAATGTGACCATTCAAGGTTTTATGTAAGAAAGGTGATATGACGATGGGAAAACAGATTGCTTGGAATGAAATTGATAGTACTGCTGCTGAGATCCTCGAAGCCAGCGATATTATTTGGGATTGTGCAGAAACTGCATTTTTAGAGACTAAGTCTATGAAGGTTCTTTGTGACCTTTTAAGAAAAGAAGGTTTTGAAGTAGAAGAAGGTATTGCAGACGTTCCGACTGCTTTCAAAGGCACATTTGGTTCCGGTAAGCCGGTAATCGGTTTCCTTGGCGAGTATGATGCCCTTTCCGGTCTGAACCAGGTTGCAGGCATTGCTGAAAAGCAGGCATTTAACTCCGGTGCTCCGGGACACGGCTGTGGCCACAACATGTTAGGTACAGCAGCTCTTTCCGCAGCAATGGGCGTTAAAAAATATTTACAGGAAACAGGCAAATCCGGTACAGTTATCTTCTTCGGATGTCCGGGTGAAGAAGGCGGTTCCGGTAAAGCATTCATGGCAAAAGGCGGCGCATTTAATGGTCTTGATGCTGCTATTACATGGCATCCGGGCGACAACAACAGAGCTGATACAGGAAGCTCCCTTGCAAACTACCAGGTAGCTTATAAGTTCTACGGTACAAGCGCACACGCAGGCGGCGCTCCGCATCTTGGAAGATCCGCACTTGACGCTCTTGAGCTTATGAACATGGGTGTTCAGTTCTTACGTGAGCATGTCATCCCGGAGGCAAGAATCCACTATGCGATCACAAATACAGGTGGTTATTCTCCGAACGTTGTACAGCCGTACGCAGAAGTTCTTTACCTGATCCGTGCACCGAGAAATGCACAGGTTGAGGAAATTTACCAGAGAGTAAACAAGATCGCTGAAGGCGCTGCTCATATGACAGAGACAAGAGTTGAGATCGACTTCGTAAAAGGCTGCTCCAACCTGATCAGCAACAAAGTGATCGCGAAGAAACTCTGGGATAACCTTCACGAGATCGGTTCTCCGGAATACACAGAGGAAGAACTTGCTCTTGCAAAAGCGATCCACGAATCCACTGCGAAACCGTACGAGTCCATTGATAAGTTCACAAGAGAGTACGACAAGAAAGCAGACAAACAGGAAATCGCTTCCCATAGAGGCGAGACACTGTATACATTCATTTTACCGTTCCATGAGAGAGGTATCCAGGGATTCGGTTCCACAGACGTTGGTGACGTAAGCTGGAACTGCCCGACTGCTCAGGCTTACGTAACCACATGGGCAGCAGGTACTCCGGGCCACTCCTGGCAGATCGTAGCTCAGGGTAAGAGCGGACTTGCACACAAAGGTCTGATCTACGCAGCTAAGACAATGGCCGGTACAGCGATCGATCTGATCGAAGATCCGGAGATCCTCGCAGCAGCAAAAGAAGAGTTCGATGAGGTTGTAGGTGACGAAGGTTACCTTTGCCCGATTCCGGACGGCTGCAAACCGAGAGCAATTGGTATGACAAAAGCATAATAGAATATACTTGTAAGCTGCGATACGACGCAGATATATAAGAAACCGCGGAATGGGATCAATTGAGACCGTTCCGCGGTCTTTTATTGTTTTACTTTTTGGAGATGGGATGATATAGTATACTAGGATTCGTGTGTTTTGTACGAAAGATTTAGGAGATAAGAAACAGAATGAATATAAGAAAAACAGTGACAGCTTTGGGAATGGCCTTTCTCATGATGGGGGCGATTGGAAGTGGTCACGGAGAGAAAACTGTGTATGCGGCAGAAAAACCGGCGTATTTAAAATCAGTAACTTATTTTGGTGACGAATGGCCGATCAACTATTGGGGCAGTGAAGATGAGAATATGTCTTCCAATTTTGCTAAGATCAAGGAAGATGGATTCAACAGTATCATCCTGGTCATTCCGTGGCGAGAGTTTCAGCCGGAAAACGGAAAAGAAGAGTGGAATCAGACAGCATTTGATAAACTTCATAAAGTGATGTCTTGTGCAGAAGAGCATGGACTTTGGGTAACATTACGTATTGGTTATTCATGGGATTACTATGGACCGTCTGAACTTCCGTCCCGATTTGCCGGGGTAACGAAAAAGGACAGCGAAGACAGAGCTATGTGGCTGCGATACAGCCAGGCGATCTACCAGGCTGCATCAGCCCATGAGAATTTCCACAGTGGATTCATTACCTGGGAAGATTTCTGGAACTATGTTCATAATATGGGCAGAAACTATACCGAAGAAGAACGGATAACATTGGCACAGGAATGTGGTTACACAGAGTATTTAAAGGCCGCACATACCCTGGACGAGATCAATCAGTTATATGAAAAAGCGTTTACAAGTTATGAAGAGATCGGGATTCCGGACCGAAAAAGCCCGGCAGCTGCATTATTTTTCGAGTACTATGATCAGTTCCTAAATGAATTTTTGGCGGAAACACAGACGGTATTTCCGGGAATTTCTATGGAAGTGCGTGTGGATGGTGATCCGATCTATGAATCGGAAGGAAATTACTACTATTCTCACCGTGTAACATATCCTTGTACCGGTGCGGAATATACTGCGTTAATGTACAGTGTTTCCATGGGACAGAAAAATGAATATGACCGGATCAGTGCAGAGACGGCTTTGAAATCTACCAACAGGACATTGTCCGGTCTGTATGCGCTCAGTGGAAAGAAATTGTATGCAGAGCAGCTGTTATATATGGATACAACTGCAGAATTTGCGCATAACACGCAGGTATTGGAAGATGAAGTGGATGATTATATCCGTGGATTGGCGCCTGTTATGCAAGAATACACAATGGGATATGGACTTTGGGTGTATCGAAATTACGTAAATAACTGTGTCTATAATGGCCAGTTCGGCTTAGGGTTTACAGGCTGGGGCTATGGCGGAAATGACAAAGTTTTAGAGATTGACGGAGATCATAAAGCGGTACTTGCAAAGAACGGCACCGTTTCCCAGAAACTTACAGGTCGTTTGGGACATGCAGAAGAGATACAGGTGGAGTTCTGGGCGGAACCGACAGCAGGGGCTGTAAGCCTGGAAGTATCTCTTGGAAAACAGAAGAAACGTGTTGGTGTGCAGAAAGCGGGAATCATTAAGCTAAGTTTTCCATGGTCAGGAGAGTATGATCTGCAGATCCGTACCAATCGTGGTGTAAGACTGGATGATATTCGTGTGTATACATATGAACAGTTTGGAAGAATTTATGGAACACATGGAGAAGAACAGGAACTGGCGGATGATTTTCGAATTCTGAACAGTCAGTTATCTGTTAATTGAAATACGATTATGAATGTGCTATGATGAAACTGGTACAAAAGAGATTTGTGCACATAGGAGGATCAATCATGAAAAAAACAGCCTTGGTCATTATGGCAGCCGGAATCGGAAGTCGTTTTGGCGGTGGTATTAAGCAGTTAGAACCGGTTGGACCTAGTGGCGAAATTATCATGGACTATTCAATCCATGATGCACTGGAGGCAGGCTTTGATAAAATTGTGTTTATTATAAGGAAAGATCTGGAAAAGGATTTTAAGGAGATCATTGGAAATCGAATTGAGAAGATCGCTCCGGTAGAATATGCATTCCAGGAAATCGATGATCTTCCGGATGGATTTACGGTGCCGGAAGGCAGAACAAAACCGTGGGGTACCGGACAGGCGATCTTGGCAGCGAAAGACGTGATCCATGAACCGTTCCTCGTGATCAATGCGGATGATTATTACGGAAAAGAAGGATTTAAGAGACTTCATGAGTATATGGTCGATGAGATGAACGAGGATGGCGATAAGATGAAGATGTGTATGGCCGGTTTCATTCTGGCGAATACACTCAGCGAAAACGGTGGAGTAACTCGCGGCATCTGTGAGGTGGACCGAAATGGTTATCTCAAGAAAGTAACCGAGACATACGACATTTATCGAGACAGTGACCGAATGCATGCGGCTACAAAAGAAGGTGAACCTGCATTTGTAAGTGCCAATCAGCATGTTTCTATGAATATGTTTGGATTCCCGGTATCTTTTCTTGATGAACTGGAACAGGGATTTCCGAAGTTTTTGGCAAACATAAAAGAAGGCGATCTGAAAGCGGAGTATCTGCTTCCGACCATCGTGGATCAGTGTATCCGTCAGGAGAAAGCAAAGGTGCGTTTGCTTGAGACTCCGGACAAATGGTTTGGTGTGACTTATAAAGAAGATAAACCGACGGTTGTTGCGGAGATCCGTAAGCTGATCGATGAAGGCGTATATCCGGCAAAACTATTTTAGGTTTTATGAATGAACGTTCCCGCTCTTTTCTGCATAGTATATCCTAATTAGGATTTCTGGATGAGGAGCGGGAATTTTTATGGAAATGATGTATCGTGGCTATCCACAGCAGAGCCGTCCGGGAGGATGGAGTGACCGGCGGCGTATACAGACAGAGTATGAGTATATTCGGGGGCTGTACCCGTTGGAATTACGGAAATGGCAGCGAGTGATTGAAGAGGAATTTGACCAAAATGACGGTCCGGGAAGCATGATCTACGATGAGTGGCCGGACCGTGAGCGGTTATATCGTATGCGGAGCCGGATCATGAGAAATGCAGAAGAACAGGGACATAGGAGTGATGAGGATGCCGTTCTGGTAATGATCCTCCATGAAATGCTTCGCAGAAGGATGATGAATAACCTACCTGTTACCGGGTAATGATATACAAAGGAAGTAAGGAAGAGACCGAATGAAAACGGGAAAGAAGATCGCAGTATTGTCTGTCGTATTTTTAGTTGCGGCAGTTGTTTATTTTATGTGGCCCATGGGGCGGACTGAGGAAAGCGGAGAACAGATTACCTATACCGCCATGGAGGAGGCAACGCTGCCGCTGGTATATCCAAAGATGGGGGAGATTAAGATGGCTCCCTTATTAGGACATCGTGAGGAAAAGGCTGTTACGGCGGAACGCAACAGTCTTCTTGTATTGCCTGAAGACCGCAGCCTGGAAGTTGTTGTGGGAGAGGCAAAATATGTAGCGTCATTGGGATATGAGATCCGCAGCCTGGACGCAGAGCATTTGATCGAACGTACCGAGATAAAAGACTGGAAGATGGAAAACGGAGAGATCCAGACAGCACTTCCGATCCAGAATCTGATCGATGAAGAAACGGAGTATCAGCTTGGTATCCGTGTGGGCATGAAAGATGGATCTGATGTGTGGTATTATTCCAGGATCATTGACACCGACAGTGCTCATGCAATGGAAATGCTTGCACTTGCAACAGAATTTTCAGAGAAAACATTCCATTATGAGTCGGCGCAAGGGCTGACAATGTATATGGAGACATCTCCAAGCGCAGATAACAGCAGTTTTGGAGTGGTAACCTTAAAGAATAATTTCAATCAGATGACATGGGGAACCATGGGTATTGAGCGTAGTTCTCAGCCGCGCATCATGTTAAAGGAACTGGACGGAGACGTAGCGAATGTGGAATTAAACTACGAAGTTTCCAGAACGGATGAAGAAACCGGCATAGAAACATTTCTGGTTACAGAGAATTTTACCATGAAATGGACGAATCAGAGAATCTACATGATGGATTATGAGCGCAGGATGAATGAAGTGTTTACCGGAGACCGTGACAGCTTTGCAGGCAAACGTATTCTCTTGGGTATATCTGACGGTGAAGATCTATATTCAGTAAAAAGTTCCGACGGTCGTTTTGTGACTTTTGTCAATAACAGAGAATTGTGGTCCTATGATACAAAAGAAGGAACCATAGCCCTGGTATTTTCCTTTGCGGATACGGCGGAAGGCAGAACATTGGACGTAAGAGCCTATGAAGACCGACATGGTATTGAGATCCTTCAGGTTAATGACAATGGAGACATTGAGTTCCTGGTTTACGGTTATATGAATCGTGGTATCCATGAAGGCTGGACCGGTGTTGCTTATCACAGTTACCGTGCGGATAATAATGTGCTGGAAGAACAGTTTTTCCTTCCGGTAGCCGAGCCATTTGAAGCATTAGCCGAAGATGTTGAGACATTGGCGTATAAGGGGGAAAATGGCAGCTTCTATTTATATCTGAACGATACGGTTTATGGAATTGATATGACCAGCCACGAATATGTAGTTGTCGCAGCCGGACTTGGAAGGGAACGATTTGCGGTCAGTGCTAATTCTTCCAGGATCGCATGGCAGGAAAATACAGGATTGTACGATTCCAAAATGCTCCACGTGATGGATCTGAATACAGGAAACAAGACTCAGATTGGCGATGGAAAAAGTGACTCTTACCGCATCTTTGGTTTCGTCGGAAATGACTGTGTATACGGAATTGGTAAGAGTGGAGATTATATGACTGCAGGAGATCGTGTGATGGGACTTTATCTGCGATCACTGGAAATCGTGGATGAGTCCATGGAACATGCCATGCATTATGAAAAGAATGGGTATTATATCCGTGATGTGATCGTCGATGAGAGCCGCATCCATATCACGAGAGTCCGCGATCGTGTAAACGGTTTTTTTGAAAACGGTTCCGAAGATACACTGGTCTGTAACGTGGAGACCATGCCAAAGAGAACCGATGAGATCGGCTGGTATGCTTCTAATGTAAAAGGAAGAACGTATTTTATCCAGTTGGCAAAGGAAGTTGCTTCCAACCAGAAGATCAAAAGACTGTCTCCGAAAAAAATGGTATCTGCAAATAACAATGTACTGAAAGTGGATAACGGTGGTTTTGCCGGTGTGGATACGACGGAATTCTATGTTTATGGCCATGGTCGCTGCCTTGGTATTTTTACAGATTTTGCAGAAGCAGTTCAGATGGCTTATGATCATATGGGATTTGTTTCTGTCGGCGCCAATACTCCGATCTGGAGCCGTATCAATAAGCCGGGCGCGTATTTTATGCGAGATGTTCAAAATGCAGTAAAACAGTTTGAAATGCAAAAAGCTCGTTTTACCGGAACGAGTACGGTATATGAGGATGGTCTGGCGTTAGAGGCATCCGGTACATCCTTGAATCAGATTTTATATTTTATTAGTCAGAACCACCTGGTTCTTGCAAATACCGGATATGGACGCTATCAGTATCTGACCGGATATGATCAGGGCCATGTAAGAATTTGGGATCCGATGTCTGAACAGTCTGAAACTATTGCCCTTGAAACTGCAAAAGAGCGATTTGAAAAGGCCGGAAATGACTTTATTTGCTTTATTTCTGAAAAATAAAGGAAAAACCATGCTTTACAAATGGTGAGAGTATGTTATAATTTATTCGTCAAAGTATGACCAAAATTATGTAATTTAGAAAGAATTCACTTTGCAGTGGAATTTGTTTGATTCGATATATAGAGGTGCAGTATGGAACAGTACATTATGAAGGGCGGTAATCCCCTCGTTGGTGAAGTTGTGATCGGCGGAGCCAAGAACGCAGCCCTGGGAATTTTGGCAGCAGCCATCATGACAGATGAAGATGTCATTGTGGAAAACCTGCCGGATGTCAGCGACATCAATGCGATGATCGAGGCAATTTGTCACCTTGGTGCAAAGGTTGATCGACTGGATCGCCATACGGTAAAGATCAATGCAAAAGAGATCAACGCCGTAACAGTAGAAGATGAGCACATGAGAAAGATCCGTGCGTCTTATTATTTCATCGGCGCATTACTTGGAAAATATAAGAGTGCAGAGGTTCCGCTTCCGGGTGGATGTACGATCGGCAGCCGTCCGATCGACCAGCATTTGAAAGGTTTCCGTGCATTAGGTGCGGACGTGACCATTTCTGCAGGTGCGGTTAATACACATGCCATCGACCTGATCGGAAGTCACATTTATCTGGACGTGGTTTCTGTAGGTGCGACCATCAACATTATGATGGCAGCAGCGATGGCAGAAGGTGAGACCATCTTAGAGAACGTTGCGAAGGAACCGCACGTGGTTGATGTGGCAAACTTCTTAAACAGCATGGGTGCCAACATCAAAGGTGCAGGTACAGACGTGATCCGTATCAAAGGTGTGAGACGCCTTCACGGAACTGTGTATTCCATTATTCCCGATCAGATCGAAGCAGGTACATTTATGTGTGCAGCAGCGATTACTCGCGGAGACATCATGGTAAAGAACATCATTCCGAAGCATATGGAAGCGATTTCTGCAAAACTTCTGGAGATGGGTTGTGAAGTTGTGGAATTTGATGAGGCTATCCGTGTAGTTGGAAAGCCGAAACAGCGTCACATGAACTTCAAAACTCAGCCGTATCCGGGATTCCCGACTGATATGCAGGCACAGATGACAGTTGCACTGGCTCTTGCAGAGGGAACCAGCGTGGTAACTGAGAGCATTTTTGAGAACCGTTTCAAATATGTGGATGAACTTGCTCGTATGGGTGCAAACATCCAGGTGGAAGGTTCCGTAGCGATCGTAGAAGGTGTGAAGATGTTTACCGGTGCACAGGTAGAGGCTCCGGACCTTCGTGCAGGTGCAGCACTTGTAATGGCAGGTCTTGCGGCAGAAGGATATACAACAGTGAGCGGTATCGAATACATCGAGCGTGGATATGAGAATTTCATTGAGAAACTTTGCCTTCTCGGTGCAAATATTGAGCAGGTGGATTCTGAAAAAGAAGCTCAGAAATTCAAACTTCGCGTAGGCTAAAAAATTTGGATTTTCCAGAAAAAGTCTCTTGACAATTGGCGGAGAATCCGATATTATACTGTCTGCAACAATTAAATATAAGTTCGCAAAGCAATATCCCTTATTCAGAGTGATGGAGGTACATAGGACCTGTGAAGTCACGGCAACCCCTGTTAATCGCGTGAGCGAGAGGGCAGGAAGGTGCCAGCCTGAGCGAGAAATCGAGCAATAAGAGGATTTGATATAAACTGTTAAATCAAGTCCGCTTAAAGTATGTCAAAGCGGACTTGTTTTATTTTCGTAAAAACAAAAAGGAGAAAACAATGGAGAAGAGATTATTTACTTCCGAGTCCGTAACTGAAGGACATCCGGACAAAATGTGTGATGCAATTTCTGACGCGGTTCTTGATGCGATCATGGCTCAGGACCCGATGGCACGTGTGGCTTGTGAGACAGCTGTAACAACAGGTCTTGCAGTGATCATGGGTGAGATCACAACAAGTGCATACGTTGATATCCAGAAGATCGTTCGTGAAACTGTTCGTGAGATCGGTTACGACAGAGCGAAATACGGTTTCGACTGCGATACATGTGGTGTTATCACAGCGATCGATGAGCAGTCTGCTGACATTGCTATGGGTGTTGACAAAGCACTTGAGGCAAAAGAGAACAGAATGACAGATGATGAGATCGAAGCAATTGGTGCCGGTGACCAGGGTATGATGTTCGGTTTCGCTACAAACGAGACTCCGGAACTTATGCCGTATCCGATCTCCCTTGCACATAAACTTTCCAAGCGTCTTACAGATGTAAGAAAGAATGGTACACTTCCGTATTTAAGACCGGATGGAAAAACACAGGTATCCGTAGAGTACGATGAGAACGGTAAGCCGTTCCGTCTCGATGCAGTTGTTCTTTCCACACAGCACAATGAGAACGTATCTCAGGAGCAGATCCACGCAGACGTGAAAGAGCACATCTTCAATGTGATCCTTCCGCAGGAGATGATCGATGAGAATACAAAGTTCTTCATCAACCCGACAGGCCGTTTCGTAATCGGTGGCCCGAACGGTGATACAGGTCTTACAGGCAGAAAGATCATCGTTGACACATACGGCGGATATGCTCGTCACGGCGGCGGTGCATTCTCCGGTAAAGACTGTACAAAGGTTGACCGTTCTGCAGCTTACGCAGCTCGTTACGTTGCAAAGAACATCGTAGCAGCAGGTCTTGCTGATAAGTGTGAGATCCAGCTTTCCTACGCGATCGGTGTAGCACAGCCGACATCCATCATGGTTGATACATTTGGCACAGGCAAGATCTCCGAGGAGAAGATGGTTAACATGATCCGTGAGAACTTCGACCTTCGTCCGGCTGGTATCATCAAGATGTTAGATCTTCGTCGTCCGATCTACAAGCAGACAGCAGCTTACGGTCACTTCGGCAGAACTGATATCGACCTTCCGTGGGAGAAACTCGACAAAGTTGAGGATTTAAAGAAATATTTATAATCAGATAGAAATAAGAAAAGCCCTTGGGTGATATGTACCCAGGGGCTTTTTGTATTTGCTATAGTGTAGATTTACAGATTCAGGAAATCGATGGTAGCATTTCCTTCTTCGTCGTAAATAACGGCATCTTTGTCCATGATCAGTCTGTCAACAGTCTCGATCAGAGCTTTTGCGGACGGGTAAGCCGGCTCGTAGTTTGCGATGATCTCTTTTGCTGCTGCACCGTCATTGCTGAGAAGTGCGTCTGCTACGAAGAGCTGAGCTTTTGCAGAGTTTACGCAAAGTTTTTCAACGTCGATAACCTGGAAATCGATACCGTGAACGATTCCTGCTTCTCCGCTGGCGAAGAACTGTACACCCGGCATGATCTGTGTTACATCACCGAAGTCTGTTGTGCCTGTCATCCATGCGTTGTAATCGAAAGATACACGGTCTGCACCAACCAGATCGCCACAGCATTTCTCTGCCAGTTTCATAAGAGCTGGATCGTGGAACGCCGGAGAATGTCCCGGGCGGTCGGAAATCTCTACACCGGCGCCCATGGAAAGTGCTGCACCTGCCATTGCACGGTTGATCTTCTTATTTTCAAATTCAATAGCTGCGAGAGTTTTAGCACGTACGTGGCTCTCTAAAACGAATTCGTCCGGAATGATATTTACCGCACAGTTTACACCCAGAGCAACCGGATGGAAGCGGATCATATCTTTCTCTACGAAAGTCTCACGAAGGTTATTGGCAGCCTGCATACCAAGCATTGCAGCGTACTGTGCGTTTACGCCAAGATGCGGAGCACCGCCTGCATGAGCAGATTTGCCTTTGTATTTTAATGTTTTCATGATACATCCGTTATTGCCGGCTGTGCATGCGAAGTCTGTATTGGATTCCGGAGCCAGGTTGTTGCCATGCACCATGACTGCAATATCAACACCGTCAAAGAATCCGCGTTTCATTAATTCGATCTTACCTGCAAAGAATGTAATGATGCCGTCTTTACGAAGCTGCTCGCGGAAGCCGAGCTGGATCATCTCTTCTGCCGGAACTGTCATAAGGCGGATCTTTCCGCACATACCATCCAGGGCACCCGGCTGTTTTAAAGCCGCTGCGATACCTAAAAGTGTAGCAGCCTGAGCATGGTGACCGCAGCAGTGAGTCATGCCATTTACGGATTCCGGATGGTTTGCGATGTCAAGGGCATCCAGTTCACCCATGATTACCAGTGTCGGACCCGGTTTTCCTGTATCGATGTCAGTATAGAAGCCAGGAATATTGCCGGCCTGTGTCAGGGTATATCCAAGAGCTTCAAACTGCTCAGTCAGGTATGTATTTGCTTCCCACTCTGTAAAACCGGTCTGCGGATGGGCCCAGAGCCAGCGCTCAGAATCATAGATCAGTTGTTTGATCGCGTCAACATTATTTACAATCTGCTGTTGT
>JAFYOD010000124.1 GCA_017556515.1 Lachnospiraceae bacterium | reverse complement strand
GAATTGTATATGGCTGCAAAAGTTTGGAGTTTAGAACAGCGTGCATATATCTGCCATGCCATTGCCAGACAGATCGAAAATTGTGATGAGAACCGTGCTCATTTAGAAGAAGTTTTAAAGCAGGAACTCTTTGGAGCCCGCAGGATCATCAATGCTTTATTAGAAGGAGGAGAATAAATGGGATTATTATATTTTCTGGAAGGACTGCGTACACCGGCCGGTGATGCATTCTTTTCACTCATTACACATTTAGGAGAAGAAACATTATTTATTGTTGCAGGATTATTGGTTTTTTGGTGTATCGATAAGCTGCAGGGATATTATTTGCTGATCGTTGGTCTGACCGGAACTGTGATCAATCAGTTCTTGAAGCTGTGGTTTCGCATTCCGCGTCCATGGGTAAAAGATCCTGAGTTTACGATCGTGGAAAGTGCCCGTGCAGAAGCAACCGGATATTCATTTCCGAGTGGCCATACCCAGAGTTCGGTAGGAATTTTTGGTGCAGTAGCCCGTTGGAATAAGCAACTTCCGGTAAGGATCATTTGTGTTGCACTTTGTGTGCTTGTTCCGTTATCTCGTATGTACTTGGGTGTACACACACCGGCTGACGTAGGAGTTTCTATTGCGGTAGCGTTGATCCTGATTTTTGGATTGTATCCAATTCTTCAGAAGGGTACAAAGGATGGCAGATATATGCGCACAGTCATGGTCATGATGCTGGGACTGGCAGCAGCCTATACGGTATTTGTAGAATGTTATGCATTTCCGGCTGATGTGGATGTGACCAATCTGGAAAGTGGAACAAAAAATGCTTATACGATGCTGGGATGTATTCTTGGCTTATGGCTGACCTATGAAGTAGACAGCCGTTATACGAAGTTCCGTACGGATGCAGTTCTTTGGGCGCAGATTCTGAAACTGGTGATCGGTCTTGCAATTTTACTTGCGATCAAGGCCGGATTAAAGAGTCCGCTCATGGCATTGACCGGCGGACATCACGTTGCAGACGCGGTTCGTTATTTTGCAATGGTAGCATTTGCGGGATGTATCTGGCCAATGACATTTGAGTTCTGGAGAGGACTTGGCCAGCGAAAATATTTGTAGGAAGTTTGCCACAGAACTGCCACGAGAAAAATCGTGGAAACCATTTGTATTATTTACCTTGTCTATGATATACTAATCATATATAATGCTTTTTATGCGCTTTTTACAAAAAAGGAGTAACAATGGCAGTGATTTATGATTTAGTAATTTTGGGTTCAGGACCGGCAGGTCTTGGAGCTGCGATATATGCACAGAGAGCGGAGTTAAATACTCTCGTGATCGAAAAAGAGATGGTAAGTGGCGGTCAGGTACTGACTACTTATGAAGTAGATAACTATGCAGGTCTTCCGGGAATCGGTGGTTTTGACCTTGGCATGAAATTCCGCGAGCATGCAGACAATCTGGGTGCAGTATTTGCCGAGGATACCGTGCTTCGTGTGGAAGAAGCGGATCCTGCAGAGCTGGATCTTGTTCAGGCAGCAGAGGCAGGTGCGGGTCTGAAAAAGATCGTCGGTGAGAATGAAACCTATTATGCGAAAACCGTGATCATCGCGACCGGAGCACAGCACAGAAAGTTAGGTGTTCCGGGTGAAGAAGAGCTGGTAGGAATGGGTGTTTCCTACTGTGCGACCTGCGATGGAGCATTTTTCAAAAATAAAGTGACTGCAGTTGTCGGCGGCGGAGATGTTGCGATCGAAGATGCGATCTTCCTTGGAAGAATCTGTGAGAAGGTATATTTGATTCACCGCCGTGACGAACTTCGCGGTGCGAAGAGCCTGCAGAAAAAACTGATGGAGATGCCGAACGTAGAGATCCTTTGGGATACTGTTGTAGATTCCATCGATGGAAAATTTAAAGTAAGTACTTTGAACCTTTCTAATAAGAAGACCGGAGAAAAGAAAGCGATCGCGGTGGACGGTGTGTTCATTGCAGTCGGAATCTCTCCGAACACAGAGGAGTTCAAGGGAACGGTTGATATGGACAATGGCGGATACATTGTTGCAGGAGAGGATGGAACTACTTCTGTTCCGGGCATTTTTGCAGCAGGTGATGTAAGAACAAAACAGCTTCGTCAGATCATTACAGCGGTTGCCGACGGTGCCAACTGTGTGACCAGCGTAGAACGCTATTTAAACGAGCAGTAGAGATAAGTTGCGATTCAGTAGTTAGGGGACAAGAGAAAAAGGGGAATGATGCGAATGAATTTTGCAAAAAAAGTACTGGCAGCAGGTTGTCTTTTTACCATGTTGGCGATGCCGCTCGTATCCTATGCGAATCCGGCACAGACAAGCCCGAGAACGGGCGTTCCGACGGTATCAGTCACTGCTTCCAAGTATTCTAATGTTGCTATTTCAAGAGTAACAAATTATGTAAATGTAAGAACACAGGCCAATACGACCAGTGATATTGTTGGTAAGATCTATAACAATTGTGCAGCGACGATCCTTGCGACTGTAGACGGAGAAGGCGGTAAATGGTATCAGATCCAGTCCGGAACCGTAAACGGCTACATAAAAGCTGAGTATTTTATTACCGGTGCTGAAGCAGAGAAGATCGCGAAAGAGATTGGAACTGTATATGTGACGATCAATACAGCATCCTTAAGATTAAGAGAAAAGGCAAGCACAGACAGCAAGATCCTGACTTTGCTTTCTCAGGATGCCGAGTACATTGCGATTGGAGAAGAAGGAGATTTCGTTCAAATCGAGGTCGATGCTTCTATGAGCGGTTATGTACATAAAGATTATATTCAGGAAACCGTAGAGTTTAAGAGTGCAGTAAGCCTTCAGGAAGAACAGCAGCAGAAGGAAGAAGCAGACCGTATTAAGAAAGAAGCAGAAGATGCGATCGCGGCACTCAATCAGTTAAAAACTCCGACTGTGGAAACTTCTGCTGCGGTTGTGACAACAGCACCGAGCGGAAGCGAAAGTACAGATGCATCTGCTCCGTCCGGAACACCGTTGGCAGTGATCGCGGCAAATCCGAACAGTGCAGGGCAGCAGGATGTAACAACATCTGCACCGGTGGTGGAACAGCCTCAGACAGAAAACAACGATGCTGCTAAGGCGGAAGGACCGGGCAGTGTAAATAATACAACCGACTCTAATGGACCGGGAAGTCAGAGTGGACCGGGTGTCAACGGTTCAACAGTAAGTGAAACACAGGGACCGACAGGACCTGGATCATCGACTGCACAGAATCAGTCTCCGCAGGGGGTAAACAATGCAGAGTTGACATCTGCGACAAGAACTGCGATCGTTGCATATGCGAAACAGTTCCTTGGCAATCCGTATGTATACGGTGGTACAAGCCTTACTAACGGTGCTGACTGTTCCGGCTTTACCATGAGAATTTTCGAGCACTTCGGTATCAATACCGGACGCTCATCCAGAGATCAGGCTGCAAAAGCGAGAGAAATTTCTATCAACGATATTCAGCCTGGCGATCTTCTGTTCTACGCGAGCGGAGATTACATTAACCATGTAGCTCTTTACATCGGCGGCGGACAGATCATTCATGCAAGCAACTCAAAGACAGGAATCATTATTTCTACAGCTTATTACAGAACACCGTACAAAGCTGCGACATTCCTGAATTAATTATATGGAGGATATAGGGATATGAACGAAATTGGTATTTTTGACATCCTCGGACCAAATATGATCGGTCCGTCCAGTTCTCATACAGCAGGTGCTCTGAGAATTGCCTTTATCGCAGGAAAGATGGTAAGTAAACCGGTGTCTGTAAAATATGTACTTTACGGCTCCTTTGCCCGTACTTATCGCGGCCATGGTACAGACCGCGCTTTGGTAGCAGGTATCCTTGGCTATCAGACAGATGATGAGAGAATCCGTGATTCTTTCGAGCATGCACATGCAGCAGGCGTAAGTTTTGAGTTTATCGAGAACTTCACAGAGACAGAAGTGTATCCGAATACGGTTGACGTTTATGTGACAGATGAGAATGGCGCAGAAGTTTCCCTTCGCGGTGAGTCCATCGGAGGCGGTAACGCAGTGATCACAAAATTAAACGGCGTTGATGTTGAACTGACAGGAAACTACAATACATTAGTTATCGAGCAGATCGATAAGAAGGGTGTACTTGCATTCCTTACAACTGTATTAAGTGCCAACGACATTAACATCGGTACCGTTCGTCTGTTCCGTGAAGGAAAAGGCAAAAAGGCAACTACGATCATTGAAGTTGACTCTGAGATCCCGACACAGGTTACAGCTGCACTCTACAGCATGGATGCAGTTAAGAACGTGATCATTGTGCCGAGAATCAAAATGGATTAATAGGGGGAGCGGAAATGAATTTTATTAATGGTGCACAGCTTTTAGATTATTGTGAAAAGAATAATAAAAAGATTTCCGAGGCGATGTTCGAGCGTGAGACCACTCACCTTGAGGCTGACCCGGAAAGAACCATGGAAAAGATGAGAAAAGCTTATTCCATCATGAAAGGTTCTGTAAAGAAACCGATGGAAGAAGACATCGTCAGCATGGGCGGTATGATCGGTGGCGAGAGCAAAAAGCTCCATACACTTAGAAATGAAGGTAAGAACCTTTGCGGCAGCTTAGTTTCCAAGGCGATCGCATATGCGATGGGCGTTTTGGAAGTAAATGCTTCCATGGGTCTGATCGTGGCAGCTCCGACAGCAGGTTCCTCCGGTGTTATCCCGGGTGTTCTCTGCTCCGTTCAGGAAGAGTATGGATTTAGTGATGAAGAGATCGTTCAGGCATTATTCAATGCCGGCGGTATTGGTTACCTGATCACAAGAAATGCGACAACAGCAGGAGCAGAAGGCGGATGCCAGGCAGAGGTTGGTTCTGCAAGTGCGATGGCTGCATCTGCAGTAGTTGAGCTTATGGGCGGTACACCGAGCCAGTGTATGGACGCAGCTTCCCTTGCAATCGTAAACATCCTCGGTCTTGTATGTGACCCGATCGGCGGTCTTGTAGAAAATCCGTGTCAGAACAGAAATGCAATGGGTGCTTCCAATGCGCTGGTTGCAGCTGAGTTAGTTCTCGCAGGTATCAAGAGCATTACTCCGATTGATGAGACAATCGAAGTTATGTACGCAGTTGGTAAATCCATCCCGTCCGAACTTCGTGAGACATCCATGGGCGGTCTTGCAGTTGCAAAGAGTGCTTGTGAGACATGCAGAGCATGTGCAGAGAAACGTAAAAAAGCAAAATAATTAAAGATACGATTAGATCCCGGGCAAATGGTCCGGGATCTTTTTTGTTGCTTCGATCCACTGATTGAACCACCAGTACATAGACGAAAAATCACTTATATAGTACAATAGAAATTTTGGAAATTTCTTCCATCTTGAATCACTTTTGCAATCAGAGGCAATTTGAAACTTTACTACAATGTTGAATACAAAAACGATTCAACAGGTGGTGAGTGTAAACATGTCAATACTAAAGACAAAAGATGGAAGAAAGAATCTGGTTGGTTTGAAGGTGCTCCAGCTCAGAGAAGGAAGAGGAATGTCTCAGCGTGACCTTGCAAAAGCATTCCAGCTGATCGGCTGTGATATCGATCAGAATGTCATTACAAGAATTGAAACAGGAAAACGAAAAGTGACAGATATGGAAATCTGGGCCATTTCGATCGTGTTCGGTGTAAAAGCCGGAGAACTGTTTGATCCGGGCGAACTGGACGAGATGTTTGTTCGCTAGAGGTATGAAAAAAGAATCCCATTCACGGGATTCTTTTTTTGTGTTATACTTTGAGAGAACAAGAAAGATTCGGAGGACGTAATATTGAAGAAAGTTCTTTTGGGAAATACAGGGATGGAAGTAAGCATTGCGGGATTTGGCATTCTGCCAATGGGACCGAGTCAGCTGGCACTTCCGATCGAAGAAGGTGCGGAGATCATCCGCTATGCATTCGATCATGGTATGAATTTTATCGATACTGCGCAGTATTATCGAACCTATCCATATATTAAAAAAGCTCTGGACGGAGGAAACTATGACCATGTGATCATCTGTTCCAAATGTTTGGAGGATGATTACGACAGTATGATGGAGGCCATTGAAGAAGCACGATCCGAACTGGGACGTGAAGTGATCGATATTTTTCTGATGCATGAAGTACGCTCCGGCCAGTTGGAAGAGCGAGAAGGAGCCTGGCAGGCACTGAAGGACGCGAAAGAAAAAGGACTGGTTCGTGCCATTGGCCTTTCCACCCACCATGTCGATATCACATGGGAAGCTGCAAAAATGGAAGATCTGGATGTGGTCTTTCCACTGATTAATTATGCAGGTTTGGGAATCCGCAAAGGCGACGCATTTGCAACACGTGAGGAAATGATGGAAGCAATCCATGCGTGCCATCTGGCAGGAAAAGGTGTCTTTTCCATGAAAGCTTTTGGCGGCGGAAGTCTGACTGCCCACTATCAGGAAGCATTAGATTATGTGTTTGCTCAGGAAGACATTGATTCCGTCATGGTCGGATTCGGAAAAAAACGAGAAGTGGATGATTTATTATCTTATCTGGACGGAACCATGGACCCGAGCTATCAGCCGGACATTTCCAAGAAAAAAGTTCACATCAATCATGAAGACTGTGAAGGCTGCGGCTCATGTAAAGCTGCATGCCCGGCCGGAGCCATTTATTACAATAAGGAAAATGGTCTTGCAGAAGTGGATCATGATAAATGTCTGACTTGCGGCTATTGCAGTCCGGTCTGTCCGGTCAGAGCTGTGATCATGTATTAAACAGTGAGAAACGCTCTTTATTGACAAGCAAAATACGGGGGCGTAAAATAGAATCAAGAAATAAACGTGATAAGCACTACGGACGAATGAGTGCAGAAATGAGGTTATTATGATCAATACAATTGCAACAAAAGCGGTTGACCAGCATGCGGAAATCCTTACAGATTTAGCGAAAAAAATCTGGGAATATCCGGAAACAGCATTCAATGAGGTGAAAGCTTGTGAGTGGACTGCAGAAGTTCTGAGAAATGCAGGGTTCGAAGTTGAAGTCGGATACTGTGGTATGCCTACAGCGATCCGTGCGACATGGGGCAAAGGTGCACCGAAGATCGGTTTCCTTGGTGAGTATGATGCACTTCCGGGCTTAAGTCAGAAAGTAAGTACAGAAAAAGAGGCAGTAGTTCCGGGTGCTCCGGGTCAGGGCTGCGCTCACAACTTACTTGGTGTAGCCTGCGTTGGCGCTGCGATCGGTATGAAAGCAGAACTGGAAGCAACAGGTAAAGAGGGTACCGTAGTGTTCTACGGCTGTCCGGCAGAAGAAGTGCTGACAGGTAAGGCATTTATGGCTCGTGAAGGTGCATTCGCAGATCTGGATGCAGCATTTTCCTGGCATGGTTCCACAACAAACCATGTAACACTGGGTACTATGACAGGTCTCAACAGCGCAGTATTCCACTTCCACGGAATTACTGCACATGCAGGCGGAGATCCGCACAACGGACGTTCTGCACTGGATGCGGTAGAGATCACAAATATCGGTGCAAACTACCTTCGTGAACATGTGACAAGCGACGTTCGTATCCACTATGTGATCAAAGAAGGTGGTACAGCTCCGAACATCGTTCCGGATAAGGCAAGTGTTTGGTATTATGTACGTGCGATGAGCCGTGAAGCAGTAGAAGATACTTACAGACGTCTTGTGAAATGTGCCGAAGGTGCAGCTCATATGACAGAGACTAAATTAGAGATCGAATTCAAAGGCGGATGCTACAATACTATGAATCCGGTTCTTTTAACAAACCTCACCCACGACGTAATGGAACAGATCGAGCTTCCGCAGTGGACAGAAGAAGAGAAAGAATTCGCAGAGATCCTGAACAGCAAGAGCCAGCAGTATGAATTCATCAAATCCAAAGGATTACTGGAAAATGGACCGCTCTGCACATTCGTAGCTCCGGTACTCAACGAAGATGGATACGGTTCCACAGACGTTGGTGATGTAATGCACATCGTTCCGTGCGTACAGCTCATGACAGCAACCTGCAACCTTGCAGCTCCGGGCCACAGCTGGCAGATCACAGCTTGCTCCGGTATGAGCATCGGTATGAAGGGTATGCTCTACGGCTCCAAAGTTATGGCAGCAACAGCCATGAAGATGGTAGAGGATCCGGAGATCATCGCGAAAGCAAAAGAAGAATTTGCAAAACAGATGAATGGAAAGACATACAAGTGTCCGATCCCGAAAGAGATCCCGGTACCGCAGCCAGAGTGTATTTAACTAAGTTAACTTGGTAACTAAAGAGTCCCATAAATGCTAGGAATTTCCAAAAGAACATGTTTGCACTCAGAGAATTTCGTAACGGTACTAAGGCGCTGAAAGACAGCGCCAAGTGCCGACGAAATTCTATGGTTCTTTTTGGAAACACCTGACATTTATGGGACTTTAGCTTGCCAAGTTATCTCAGTTATAATGCAACTAGCTTCAGAAGCTTAGTATATCTACTTATTTTAAATTCAATTGAGTTTGTAACACTACGAGTGGATTTTAGTTTAGTAAAAAATGTATACAATATATGATAGAAAAACCATACATATCTCAAATGATAGGTTAGACGACTGCGCTTCGAAAGATTTTCGACTGTACAAAGGTCGCAAACGACCTTATTGCGACCGACTGCAGTCGGATAAAATCGCATCGAAGCAAAGGTAGTCAACCGTTTTTGAGATAGTATGGTTTTTCTACATATATTGCTATTATATTTTTACTAAGTTAAATACCCACTTTACTCAGTCATCTTACCCTTCTGGTTGATCACAAGTGCCATGAACTCGAGCGGCTCCTCGAACGGATTCTCGATCGCGTGGCTCTGACCAACTTCGATGACGCAAACATCACCCGGAACGATTT
>JAFYOD010000123.1 GCA_017556515.1 Lachnospiraceae bacterium | reverse complement strand
TAACTTTGCCAGTTTCTGCGGTTGTAGATCATCAGGAAAATGATGATGGCGTCCATGATGAGGATTCCGGCAGGGAATACGTAGTCAAAGGACCATCCACGATATCCGGTTGCAAAGTCGATTCCGATCGCAGACAAGACGGCGATCAAGGATAAGATGACCACTTTGCTCTTGTATCCGGTTTTTCCAAGGATCGTGTGATGAAGAACGATATAAATATACAGCAGACCCAATCCAAAGACTGCGCACCACCAGATCTCCGTTTCGTCATACCAGTTCACGACGAACAGAGCTGTCTGCAGAAGGATTGCGCAGAACAGGTAAATGCGGCTGAACAGAGCCAGTTTTCTTTGGGAAAAAAGCACATTCGGATACATATTTTCCAATGCGTCTGTCTGTTCTAAGATGGATTGGCAGAGTGGACAGCTGTCGGTCTCATCCAGGATTTCAATATTGCAAGTCTTACATTTAGCCATAGTGTACCCCGTTACTTTCTATTTCAACATGAAGTCCATCCTGAGCCAGGCGGCGGAAGAATCCGCGCTGAACGGAAGGATCTACAATGTCATAACTGAATGTGAAAACCAGTGTACCATTGTAAGTAAGTACAGTTCCTTTGAGATATTGTCCTTTGGAGAGGGACAGGAATGCATGGAACTGGTCGATGTACTGTTTGTACGGTTCATCGATCTGGATCACACCTACGTTGGTGATGGTTGTTGTCTGGGCCAGAGCAGTCTGTGTATAAACTTGGCGCATGGCCAGTTTTTTCAGTGGAAGCGGAACGATCTTTAAGTACCAGCGTTTCTGATTGGCAACATTGTAGGAGAAGATCTCTTCCAGATGTTCGCTGTTCATCTGGCTGCGAAGACTTTCGCGCACGGTCTGAGCTACTTCTTCAAATGTGTAGGATTCATTTGTCGGATGGAACTCTGCGGAGGTCATAACAAAGAAGTTCTTTGTTGTGATGGAATTAAAATACGGGCGCAGATTGACCGGTACCGCAACGCGGATCGGTTTATCCGACGGCATGCCTTTGAGATATTCGTTGTAGACACTCCAGATAAAGGCGGAAACCAGATATTCATTGATGCTGACACCATACTGTTTGCAGACTGTTTTTAATTCCGCAAGCGGAATATATCCGTGCATAACACCGAATTCACCATTGTGGAAGCGCTCTCCTTTGATCAGGTATGCGCGCTGGGTCTTGTACCGTTTTGGCGCCTTCTTCTTGAAATGCTTCATGAAGCTGTCTTCACGGTTCAAGGTTGTACCGGAACTGAGAGAATCACCCGTCTGCGCAACAATTTCCGGATAGCGGAGACGCAGGTACTGGTAGGTCAGTTCGCGAATAAAGTTAAAACCTCCCATACCGTCGGTCAGAACGTGGAATACTTCCAGGTTGATGCGGTACTTGTGGTAAGTTACACGGAACAGATAACTGTTGTTTTTATTTGGACGGATATAACGGCAAGGGAATTCCTTTTCTTCTTTTACTCTCGGTGCCGGTTTTCCGTTTTCCTCAAAATAATACCAGAAAAAACCGTGTCTCAGACGAAGGTTAAATCCGTCAAATCGCGGCAGCACAATATCCAGAGCCTGCTGAAGAAGCTCCGGATCAACCATCTCTGTCAGGGTTACGCTGATACGGTAGGTATTGCTCATACGTTCGCCTGCGATAACCGGGAAGAGATGTGCAGTATTGTCCAGTTTATCCCAGCGGATATCTTTCTGGGCTTTTTTATGAAAAAAGGTGCTCTGTTCCTGAGCAGCCTGTTCTTCGGTCAAGATTGTTTTTCTTCTCATTCGATCACCTTCCATAAGTGATTTGTCTGACTTTATTGTATCATAAACATATGGTGATTGGCAAACAAAGAGTGTTAGGATTTTGCGAAGAAATGTGGTATAATCAAAACTGGATCAATCTGTGGCTCACAGAAAAAGGATGAAGAAAAATATGAAGATTTATGAAGGAACCATTATTACATGTGATAAAGACGATCATGTATATCGATATCTGGTGGAGGATGCAGGAAAAATCCTCTACGTGGGAAATGAAGTGCCGGAGGAATACCGTAAAGCTCCGGGAATGAAGCTCGGAGACCGTGCGCTGATCCCGGCATTTGCGGATACACACATTCATTTTGCCAGCTATGCAGCGTTTCATGCCGGCTTGAATGTGATGGACGCGGAAAGCAATGAGGAGATCCTGGAGATGTTAGGCAACTTTGCAAAGACTTGCAAGGATAAGCTGATCATCGGTTTCGGAGCGTCTCCGTATTCAGTAAAAGAAGGAACACTGGTAACCAGGGAGCAGATGGATCGCGTCTGCCCGGATAAGCCTGTGTTTATGGTAAAATATGATGGCCATACTTGTGTGGTCAATACCAAATTGTTGGAGCAGGTGCAGAAAAAGGTGGAGCATCTCCGCGGATACCATCCGGATACCGGAGAGATGAACCAGGATGCATTTTTTGCAGTTTCTGACCACGTGACGAATTCTATTCCGATCCCGAAACTGCTGAAAAATATGCAGAAGGCAGTGGATGATATGGCTGCCAAGGGCATCGGTATGATCCACACAGTCAGCGGTGTCGGATTTGTTCAGGATCTGGATGTGGATCTGGAGCGCTGGTTTGCCCGCGGTCTGGACAATGGAATGCAGCTTCGCGTGTTTATGCAGACACTGGATGTGAAGAAAGCAAAACGCAGAAAACTTCCGCGTATCGGCGGCTGTTTTGAGGCGGCCCTTGACGGCTGTTTCGGTTCTGTGGATGCAGCGATGCTGGAACCGTATGAGAACAGTGACGATAAAGGTGTTCTGTATTATTCTGATGAAAAAGTGATTGATTTTTGTAAGAAGGCCAACCGTGCAGGATTACAGATCGAGCTCCATGCCATCGGAGATGCAGCATTTAAGCAGGCAACGGAGGCGATCAAGGCGGCATTGGATGATTATCCGCGTGAGGATCATCGTCATGGAATCATTCATGCATGCTTACCGACCAAAGAGGGAATTGAGATTTGCGAGAAATACGGGATCCAGCTCCCTGTTCAGAGTGCATTTATTAACTGGCCTCAGGAACCGGACGAGCGTCTGGAAGAGATTCTTGGCGAGCGTAATGCAAGATTAAATCCGTTCCGTGATTTTCAGGATCATAGCGTGGTACTCAGTTTTGGTTCCGACGGTCCTTGTACCGAACCGGATCCACTCAACTGGATCTACAAAGCTTGCAACCACAATGTTCCGGAGCAGGCTCTGACGGTACAAGAGGCTCTGAAGATGTGTACATACAATGGTTATTATACGACTTTCGATGAGAAAAAGCGCGGAAGCCTGGAGGCCGGAAAAAGCGCAGATATGGTGATCTTATCGGAAAATCCGCTGGCGGTAGAGAAGGAACGCCTGAACGAAGTGAAGGTAGAGCGCCTGCTGTTACAAGGCAGACCGTATAAAAAGATCAGTCAGAATCCGATCGCGCAGATCATAAAAGGCATTGTGCACAAAGAAGGATGTTAAGCGAGGTTTGATTATGCAAAAGAAGACTTCCGCAAATACGGAAAATATGTTTTTTGTGATCATGAGTCTGGCGTGGCCAACCATGTTGGAGCAGCTGATGCAGACGGCGGTTCAGTATATCGATACCGCGATGGTTGGTTCCCTCGGAACTCACGCGACGGCTGCGGTCGGAGCGACTACGACGGTCAACTGGCTGCTGAGCAGTTCGATCTCGGCTCTCAGTATCGGATTTCTGGCATATATTGCCAAATCCTTGGGTGCGGGCGACCGTGATCTGGCGAAACGTGCCGTGGGACAGGCAGCTTTAGCAGTTTTGGTGGTCGGCATATTATCTACGGCAGCGACACTTTCGCTCAGTGGCATGATCCCTGTGTGGATGCAGGTAAAAGAAGGAATTCGAGAAACAGCTTCCACGTATTTCTTTATTTTATATACACCGATGTTATTCCGCACAGCGACGATTATCTTTGGTACGGTATTGCGTGCGGCGGGCGATACAAAAACTCCTATGAAGATCGGTGTGATCGTGAATGTGATCAACGTGGTTCTGAACTACGTGTTGATCTACCCGACACACTCGGTATTTGGCGGTGCATTTACGGTGCCTGGCGCGGGAATGGGTGTTATCGGTGCCGCAGTGGCCAGTGCGGTTGCGTTTGCTGTGGGCGGAATCCTGATCACGGTGAAACTCTGGACCCATCCGGAGGTTTCTCCGAGAGGACAGAAGATGACACCGGATATGCAGATCCTGAGACCGTGTCTGAAAGTGGCTTTTCCGAACATGCTTCAGCGTTTCGGAACGTCCCTGGGTTACGTGGCATTTGCGTCCATGATCAACTCTCTCGGAGAGGTGGCAGCGGCAGCTCACACCATTGCCAATACGGTGGAATCTGCATTCTATATTCCGGGTTACGGCATGCAGACAGCAGCGGCAACGTTGGCGGGTAACGCATACGGTGCCAATGATCCAGACCGTATGAAACGACTGGCGAAGATGTTTATCCCGATCGAGATCGGACTTATGATCTTCTCTGGAGGAGCATTGTTTATCCTGGCTCCGTCACTGGTGCAGATCTTCTCATCTAGTGAGGATGTTATTACACTTGGTACGACAGTTCTGCGTATGGTGGCACTTTCCGAGCCGTTCTACGGATTCTCCATCATCATCGAGGGTATGATGCAGGGTGTCGGAAGAACCAGACAGCCGTTTGTATTTAATATTGCAGGCATGTGGCTGATCCGAATCGTCGGTACATTCATCTGTACGCAGATGATGGGCATGGGGCTGGTATCTGCCTGGGCGTGCATGATTGCCCACAACATGTTCCTGTTTGTGATTTTCCTGATCTGCTATATCAGGGGAACATGGAACCCGCTTCATAAGAAGAGCTGTTAATCATTACGATAAAAGGAAGTATAGAGATGAAACGAGGAATTACACGCCGCGAGCGGGAAGTGACTGACCCGCAGGCAATTCAGGCGATTTTAGATAAAGGACAGATCGTACATATCGCCATGATCGATGGCGACGAGCCATACTTGGTTCCGATGAACTATGGTTATGTTATGGAAGAGGGCAAGCTGACATTGTACGTGCACGGTGCAACAGAAGGGCGAAAATTAGATGTATTGAGAGTGAACCCGAAGGTGTTCATCGAGATTGACTGCGATATTACACCGATCGAGGGCAAAGTCGCATGTCAGTACGGTACCAGCTATTCCTCCATCATGGGAACCGGAAAAGCTGTGATCGTGGATGATGTAGAAGAGAAGATGAATGCGCTTTCCATCCTGATGAAAACGCAGACAGGAAAAGATTTTGAATTTAATGAGAAACTGGTGTCTATTGTGAGTGTGATCCGGATCGAGGTGGCAGAGTATACTGCGAAAGCTCGTCCGATCCCGCCGGGACTGATGAAATAAGGAGGCAGATTATGGGAAAATATGGAAAATGGATCGCAGCCGGACTTGGTGTCGGAGCTGCAGCGTTTGGAAGTGTGTTAGTCGCACGTGCGATCAAATTTAAACCGAAGGATCCGTTCGTACCATCCGGAACGAAGATCGATCTGGATGAGGACAAGATCGTGAAAGATATGCAGGAGATGATCCGCTGTAAGACCGTTTCTTACACTGATCCGAGCCTGATGGACGAGGCAGAGTTTGAGAAGTTCCGCGATCTGCTCCCGAAATTATTCCCGAATGTCCATGACAACTGTTCTCGTCAGTTGATTGGAAGAAGTGGTATTTTATATCGCTGGATGGGTAAAGAGGAAGGTGATCCGGTGGTTCTCATGTCCCATTACGATGTGGTTCCGGTAGAAGAAGACCAGTGGGAGAAACCGGCATTTGACGGTATTCTGGAAAACGGAGAGATCTGGGGCCGTGGAACCCTCGATACAAAAGGTACTCTCTGCGGTATCATGGAGGCTGCAGAAAAACTGATCGGAGAAGGCTTTGTTCCGAACCATGACATCTATTTCGCATTCTGCGGAGATGAAGAGGTTGACGGAATTTCCTGTCCGGAGGTTGTAAAATGGTTTGAAGAGAGAGGCATTCATCTGGCAATGGTAGTCGATGAAGGCGGCGCAGTGGTGGAAAATGTATTCCCGGGCGTAAAAGGGGAATGTGCATTGATCGGTACTGCAGAAAAAGGCATGATGAATGTAGAACTTAAGGCGAAGAGCAATGGCGGACATGCATCCACACCTCCGGTTCACACCATCGTTGGTGAGCTGGCTCAGGCGGTAGTGAAGGTGGAAAAAAATCCGTTCAAGCGCCATCTGACAAAACCGGTAAGCGAGATGCTGGATACTTTGGGCCGTCATTCCGGATTCGGATACAAGATCCTCTTTGCAAACATGTGGCTGTTTGAAGGTCTGTTTGATCTTGTTTGCCGTAAAATCGGTGGAGAACTCAATGCGATGGTTCGTACAACCTGTGCGATTACAAAGATGGAGGCAAGCAAGGCGTACAATGTAATCCCTCCGGTTGCTTCTGTTGGCATGAATCTGCGTCTGATGAACGGAGATACCATGGACACTGCAAAAGCATATCTGGAGAAAGTAGTAAATGACCCGAACATCGAAGTATCTGTAGTAAGCGGAAACAATCCGTCTCCGGAGTCTGATACATCCTGCAAAGAGTGGAATCTGCTCTGTCAGGCTGTTTCTGATACCTGGACCGAGGCGATCATTTCTCCGTATCTGATGATGGCCGGCAGCGATTCCAAGTATTACTCCAGGATCAGTGACCGCGTTTACAGATTCTCTGCTATGAAGCTGTCCAAAGAAGAGCGTGGCATGATCCATGGCAACAATGAGCGCGTTCCGGTAAAGACTCTGGTG
>JAFYOD010000015.1 GCA_017556515.1 Lachnospiraceae bacterium | reverse complement strand
GCCGGTATGCAGGGTGCGATCTTCTCAATCTCTAATGTACTGATCCAGTCTTCTGTAAATTCCTTTGGCTCCATCGCGATGGCAGGAAATACAACAGCGCAGAATATTGAAGGATTCATTTATGTAGCAATGAATGCGCTTTATCAGACAAACTTAAGTTTTACAAGCCAGAACTACGGAGGAAGAAAGTTTAGTCGAATCAATCGCATTACATTGACTTGTGTCGGTGTTGTAACGGTGGTCGGTCTGGTGCTTGGATTATCCTGTTATGGAGCAGGTGAATTCCTGGTTGGCATTTATTCCTCTGATCCAGAAGTGATACAGTATGGTCTGAATCGATTGGCAGTTTTTGGAACAACATATTTTATTTGTGGAATCATGGATACTATGGTAGGTGCGATCCGCGGTCTCGGATATTCGATCTTACCGATGTGTGTATCTCTGACGGGAGCTTGTGCTTTCCGCATTGTTTGGATCTATACGATTTTCCAGTGGAGCCGTTCATTAACAACGTTGTATCTTTCTTATCCGGCTTCCTGGATCTTAACTGGAACCGCACATGTGATATGTTTCTTGTTCATTCGTAAAAAACTTCCGAAAGAAGATGAAACGTAAAAGTTTATGAATTTTATAAAAAATTAAAACAAATCCCTCTTGCCCTGACAGGTGAGAGGGATTATAATATTTTTAATGGTTAACTAGTTAATTATTAATTAGTTAATAATGGAAAGGGGTGAATAGAAGATGTCAGATGTGACAAGTGATTTTTTTCGGCACGAAAAAAACTTGAATCACATGATCATGGATTCGTTCATTCATATGAGTAAGAATCACAGATCAGTTTTAGAAAAGCGTTTGCAGGAAACCGGTGTGTATCGCGGTCAGCATCATTTGCTGATGTGTATTGCGAGGAATCCGGAGCTGTCTCAACGTGAGCTTGCTGAACTGCAGAATGTCTCAACGGCTGCGATCGCAGTTTCTTTGAAAAAACTGGAGAAGGGCGGCTATGTTGCACGTGCAGTAGATGAAAAGGACAGCAGATCAAATATCATTAAGATAACAGAAAAAGGCTTGAAGGTGGTTCAGCAAAGTATTCATATATTTGAAGAAACGGATACGATACTTTTTGCGGGTTTTACGGAGGAAGAGAAACAGCAGTTTCTCGGATTCATAAACAGAGCCGGTGAAAACATAAAACGGTATAGCTGTGAGAGCAGTGAATCATGCCTGAGAAACTTCAAAAAAGAAAGTGAGGATAAAGAGAATGAAGCGATATAAAAAGTATATTATGCCTTATCTCAGTGCATTTATCCTGGGTCCTTTGATGATGATCACAGAGGTAATTGGTGAAGTTATGCTTCCAAAGTTGATGTCTTTGATCATTAACAATGGTGTAGCAAATCATGACGTGGGATATATTGCAAAAATGGGCGGACTGATGCTTGCCGCAGTGGCAATGATGATGTTTGGCGGAATCATGGGATGTTATTATGGTTCAAAGGCATCGATCTGTTTTGCCAGTGATCTGAGAACGGATGTGTTCGCAAAGGTACAGAGATTTTCTTTCGAAAATATCGATGATTTCAGCACAGGTTCCTTGGTTACAAGACTGACAAATGATATTACTCAGATCCAGGGTGTTGTAATGATGTGCCTCAGAATGGCTCTTCGTGCCCCGGGTATGTTTGTTGGTGCTTTGATCATGGCGTTCAGTATCAACAGTAAACTTGCATTGATTATTTTAGTAGTAATCCCGATCCTTGCGATCGCGATCTTGTCGATCATGCGTGCAGCATTCCCGAAGTTTGAATTGATGCAGAAAAAACTGGATGCTCTGAACTCCGGTATTCAGGAGACTTTAACAAACGTACGTGTTGTTAAATCTTTTGTGCGTGAAGATCACGAGATTAAAAAGTTTGCAAAAGTGAATACGGATTTAAAAGAAACCAGCCTGAGTGCTTTCCGAATCGTGATTCTCAATATGCCGGTTATGACTCTGGCAATGAATATTACAACGGTAGCCATCGTATGGTTTGGCGGAAATCTGATCATTGGCGGCAGCATGGAAGTGGGTGATCTGACAGCCTTTATTACTTACATTACTCAGATCCTTTC
>JAFYOD010000122.1 GCA_017556515.1 Lachnospiraceae bacterium | reverse complement strand
GAGAATCTTTCCATGTATGAACATAACAACCCTTTTGAACTTGTATCAGTAACAGAAGCGGCAGAGCTTTTACAAATTTCCAGAACTTCAATGTATTCCCTCCTACGTCAAGGTAATCTCATAAAATCTTTCCGCGTGGGTTCTCATTATAAGATACCCCGAGCAGCCATTGATGAATATATTGCCCGTATGTCTGGACTTGCTGTACCAACTCATAAGTAACATTCGGTATTTATTACAATTCCGACATATTTTTTACAACATCAAAAAAACCGACCTCACCAGAGACCTGTAAACAGACTTTTTATGACCAAGACACCATATTTATCCTCTCGATTCAAAACGGCCCGCAAACAGCTTACATTACGTCATTTGATTTTTAATACAAAAAACAAAAAGGCCCTGTGATTCGAGCAGAATCACAGGACCAAGCATTAACTTTCCATCAAGAAAGCTCCTCTTACTTCTTTACATCCACTTATACAATCTGATTTTGACACCATTTTCTCTTGATACCTTGACACCAATTCTGACACCATGACACCAGTATCACATAGTAACTCATAGCACATAACAGAAAAAAGGCTCTGCTTTCCTTGAATTTACAATAAATAAATCCAGGAAAACAAAGCCCTAAATGTTCTTCAAAAACTACTGTTTATTATTTGTAGTTTACAATCTTACCGAAGTCAGCCTTTAAGGAAGCGCCGCCAACAAGACCGCCGTCGATATCTGCCTGTGCAAATAACTCAGCTGCGTTTGCTGCACTTACAGATCCGCCGTACTGGATGCGGATTGCTTCAGCTGTTGCCTCATCATAAACTTCAGCGATGCAAGCACGGATTGCTGCGCAAACTTCTTCTGCCTGCTCTGTTGTAGCTGTAACGCCTGTACCGATAGCCCAGATCGGCTCGTAAGCGATCACTGCTGTCTTAGCCTGATCAGCTGTTACGTTCTGAAGAGCGATCTTAACCTGCATTCTGATCCAGTCGATTGTGATGCCCTGCTCTCTCTGTTTGAGAGTTTCGCCACAGCAGATGATCGGTGTTAAGCCGTGCTCAAATGCTTTGATCACTTTCTTGTTAACTGTCTCATCTGTCTCTGCGAAGTATTCTCTTCTCTCAGAGTGACCGATGATCACATATTTTACGCCAGCGTCTGTTAACATCTCCGGAGCGATCTCGCCTGTGAAAGCGCCTTTCTCCTCGAAGTACATGTTCTCAGCACCTACAGCGATGTTTGTGCCTTTGCAAGCCTCTACTACCGGAATGATGTCGATTGCCGGTACGCAGAATACTACGTCAACTTCCTCAGAAGCTACTAACGGTTTTAATGTTTCTACAAGAGCAACTGCCTGGGACGGAGTCATGTTCATCTTCCAGTTGCCTGCAACGATTTTTCTTCTTGCCATGATTATATTTACCTCTAATTATTTATTGTCTGCTGCCACTACGCCCGGAAGCTCTTTACCCTCGAGGAACTCTAAGGAAGCGCCGCCGCCTGTGGAGATGTGGGACATCTTGTCGCCGAAACCAAGCTGGTTAACAGCTGCTGCGGAGTCACCACCACCGATGATTGTTGTAGCATCTGTTGCTGCAAGAGCCTCTGCTACAGCGATTGTACCTTTTGCAAGTGTCGGGTTCTCGAAGATACCCATCGGTCCGTTCCAAACTACTGTCTTAGCAGTCTTAACAGCCTCAGCATAAAGAGCTGCTGTCTTCGGTCCGATATCGCAAGCCATCTTATCAGCCGGCATATCGTCAGAAGATACGTACTCAGCTTCGATTTCAGCATCGATCGGGTTCGGGAACTCAGCGATAGCTGCGGAGTCGATCGGAAGAAGAAGTTTCTTGCCGAGTTTCTCAGCTTTTGCCATCATCTCTAAGCAATAGTCAAGTTTTGTCTCGTCGCAAAGGGATTTACCGATCTCTTTGCCCTGTGCCTTTAAGAATGTGTAAGCCATACCGCCACCGATGATGAGTGTATCACATTTCTCAAGAAGGTTGGAGATAACGTTTAACTTGTCAGCAACTTTTGCACCGCCAAGGATCGCTACGAACGGACGAACCGGGTTCTCTACAGCATTGCCAAGGAACTCGATCTCTTTCTGCATTAAGTAACCAACGCAGTTATTGCCGCCTTTTGCAGTGATGCATTTTGTAACACCGTCAACAGAAGCATGAGCTCTGTGGGAGGAACCGAATGCGTCACATACATAATCATCAGCAAGGTCAGCTAATTCCTGGCTGAACTCTTCGCCGTTCTTTGTCTCTTCTTTGCCGCGGAAACGTGTATTCTGAAGTAATACAACATCACCCTCGTTCATAGCAGCTACTGCAGCTGTTGCAGCTTCACCTGTTACGTTGTAATCAGCTACGAAAACAACTTCTTTGCCAAGTTTCTCAGAAAGTCTCTTAGCTACCGGTGCAAGGGACTCATCCTCGTTCGGGCCATTTTTAACTTTGCCAAGGTGGGAGCAAAGGATAACTTTACCGCCGTCAGCGATTAATTTGTTGATTGTCGGAAGCGCTGCATTGATACGTGTCTCATCTGTGATCTCGCCGTTTTTAAGCGGAACGTTGAAGTCACAACGAACCAGAACTCTTTTGCCTTTTGCGTTAATATCATCAACAGTTTTCTTATTTAATGCCATATTTTTTTCCTCCGGGGAATTATTTAAAATTCATAAAAAGGGTCCGGCCCTTTTCAGACCGGACCCTTTATGAGCCTAATTTAAAGCTTTTTCAGCAACTGAACTCAGATTAAACATTCATGAGTGTACCGAAGTGTTTGATTGTACGGCACATCTGGCTTACGTAGGAGTTCTCGTTGTCGTACCAGGAAACAACCTGTACCTGAGTTGTGTTCTCATCGATCGGAAGAACCATTGTCTGTGTAGCATCGAAGAGGGAACCGAATCTCATACCGATGATATCGCTGGAAACGATCTCGTCTGTGTTGTAACCGAAGGACTCGTTAGCCTGAGCTTTCATAGCTGCGTTGATGTCCTCTTTTGTCGGGTTACCCTTAACAACTGCTGTAAGGATTGTTGTGGAACCTGTCGGTGTCGGGATACGCTGAGCAGCGCCGATTAATTTACCGTTTAATTCCGGAATTACAAGACCGATCGCTTTAGCAGCACCTGTGCTGTTCGGAACGATGTTGATAGCGCCAGCGCGGGATCTTCTCTTATCACCCTTCTTCTGCGGACCGTCAAGGATCATCTGGTCGCCTGTGTAAGCGTGGATTGTGCACATGATACCTGTCTGGATCGGGAAGTTGTCGTTAAGAGCCTTAGCCATCGGAGCTAAGCAGTTTGTTGTACAGGAAGCAGCGGAGATGATGTGATCATCAGCTGTTAATACTTCGTGGTTTACGTTGTAAACGATTGTCGGAAGGTCGTTACCAGCCGGAGCGGAGATAACAACATATTTAGCACCTGCATCGATGTGAGCCTGAGCTTTAGCCTTGGATGTGTAGAAACCTGTACACTCAAGAACTACGTCAACGTCGATAGCACCCCACGGAAGCTCTGCAGCGTTAGCCTTAGCGTAGATTTTGATCTCTTTGCCATCTACTGTGATGGAATCTTCGCCGTAGGAAACTGTGTCAGCAAGAGCGTATCTACCCTGTGTGGAATCGTATTTTAATAAGTGTGCAAGCATCTCCGGAGATGTTAAATCGTTGATAGCAACGATCTCAAAACCTTCTGCACCAAACATCTGTCTGAAAGCCAGACGACCGATACGGCCAAAGCCGTTAATTGCAACTTTAACTGCCATTTTTTTATTCCTCCTGAAATATGTGATTGTTAAATTCTAATCAACCTTTTTCTATTGTACAAAATTCCGTGCAAAATATCAAGTGTTTTTTTGAAATCAATAGTATAATTTCTTTCGATATTTCACTTATTCTATGTATCTTTCCTTTTGTTGTTGTTTAATATTGGTATTTTATTAAAATTATCTAAATATTATACTTTTCTTTCTTATGCAGAACCCACTTTATAGTTTCGATTAAAAACCAATCAACATTGTAATCACACAATTGCTAACAAAAAATAAGGCTCACAGTCCGAAAACTGTAAGCCTTATCGCATGAATTCTTATTAAATTTCATCCTTTACATATCCTGCGATATTGTAAGCATGGTCAGAGATACGCTCTAAGTTGCTTAAAATATCAAGGAAGATAACACCTGCAGACGGACTGCAGATATTCTGAGAAAGACGTTCGATATGTTTGTCGCGAAGTTCTTCTTCCAGACCATCGACCTCGTCCTCTAACTTGCTTACTTTTCTGATAATATCCAGGTTCTTTTCCTGACGTGCAGCAATCGCGAATGTTACCACGTTAGAAGTTGCGCCTGCGATCCACTTGAAGTCTTCCATACCAACTTCGGAGAATACCAGATTATGCTCTCTGAGATACTCTGCTGCCTCTGCAAGGTTCTCTGCATGGTCACCGATACGCTCGATGTCGCTGACACTGTAGAACAGATTGCTGACCTGACGTTTCTGCTCATCATTGAGAGAAAGGTTGTTGACCTGGATCAGGTACTCTGTCAGTTTCTTATTCATAACGTTGATCGCTTTTTCATTGTCGTATACTTCCTGAATACGATCATAATCACCACTGATAATGATATCGATAGCAAGTTTTAAGTTCTTGTCTACCTGTTTGCCCATATGCACAGTTTCCATATTGGCAACTTCCAGAGCCATCGGCGGAGACTGGAAGATACGCTGGTCCACATGAAGTTTGTCTTCTGCTGCATTGGCCTGATCTGCTGCTGCAGACTCTGCTGTTTCTTTTACAACAAGACCGGAGAAAGCAACCAACTGTTTCGCAAACGGGAACAGGAGCACTGTGTTTGTCACGTTGAAGATTGTATGGAAAATGGAAATCTGAAGAGAATCCATATATCCGTTTGTAAATTCCGGCATTACAAATGTTAAGATAAAAGTACCGACACCAAAGAGAATTGCACCTGCCATATTGAAAGCAAGGTGGATAACAGATGCTCGTCTCGCATTGCGGTTTGCACCTGCACCGGAAAGAAGTGCAGTCACACAAGTACCGATGTTCTGACCAAGTGTGATATAAATCGCAGCACTGCGGTTTACCATGCCGCTCATCGCAAGTGTCTGTAAGATACCGACAGACGCTGTGGAGCTCTGGATCAGGGCTGTTACACCTGCACCAACCATGATACCGAGGATCGGGTTACCGCCAAGTACGTAGAACGCCTGCGCAAAGATCGGTGAATCTGCGTAAGGTTTTACCGCACCGGACATATATGTGAGACCACAGAACAGAAGACCCATACCGATCAGGATCTCGCCTGCAAGGCTCTTTTTCTTCTTCATAAAGATCAGGGCGAATGCACCAAGTCCTACAAATAACGGAGCAAAGAAGGACGGCTGGAAGATCTTCATCGCATCACCCAGTTCGTTCATGGATACCATCCATGCTGTAATTGTAGTACCGATATTGGCACCCATGATAACACCGACTGCCTGTGTCAGGTTCAGGATACCGGCATTTACGAAACCTACTACCATAACGGTTGTAGCACTACTACTATGGAGCGTTGCGGTGATCAGCGCACCAAGTACAATTGCAAGAAGGCGGTTATCTGTTACAAGACGTAAAAATCCACTCATCTTGCTTCCGGCTGCTTTCTGCATGCCGTCGCCCATGACATTCATTCCATAAAGGAACATACCAAGGCCGCCAAGGAACATAAAAATATTACCCAATAGGTCGATTGACATGTTTTCATCCCCCGTTTAAAAATTTTTCCACCAATACCATAATAACAAGAATCTGCAAATATTTCAATTGCTTCTGACAAATTTATAACATTTATGTAAAAATACGCATTATAACCTCGAATTTCGTTTACTTTTCCTACTGCACAACGTATACTTTCTATATATTAAGGAGGTTTCTTATGATATCAGATTTTCATGTACATACAAGCTTTTCTGCAGATTCCAAAACACCGGCCAGAGAACAGATCGAAGCAGCGATCAAGCTGGGCATGCAGGAAATCTGCATTACTGACCATCATGACTACGGAACCGGCGGAATGTGTCATCTGGATTACACGGTTGATCCTGCTGCATACTTTGCAGCCTTAAAAGAACTGGCTGAAGAATATCATGGAAAGATCCAAGTCCGTTCCGGTATCGAGCTCGGCCTCATGATCCGCGAAAAGAATTATCTCAATGAGCTTGTTAAAACCATCCCGGCTGACTTTATCATCGGATCCAACCACTTCATTGATGGATATGATGTCTTTGATAAAAACTTCTATTATGATAATGGCTATACTGTTCCGGGCTCCGATCATCAGGCTTACCATCGTTTTTTTGAGGCTTCTTTGGAGCGAGTGAAAACTTTTGACTGTTTTGACAGCCTTGGACACTTGGATTATGTGGTTCGTTATGGCCCGGAGAAAAATGCAAACTATCGTCCGGCAGATTATATGGATGTGATCGATGAGATCCTGAAGGTGTTGATTTCAAAAGGTAAAGCCCTGGAGTGCAATACCGCCGGATTTAAATATGGACTTGGTCATACACACCCATATGAAGAGATTTTAAAACGCTACCGTGAACTTGGGGGCGAACTTCTGACTGTCGGTTCTGACGGCCACAGACCACATGAAGTCGGCGGCTATTTTGATCAGGCACGAGAAATCCTGACCGGGTGTGGATTCCGCTATTATACGGTTTACAGAGAGAGAAAACCGGTGTTTTTAACCTTATAAGTGTGGATTCGTAATATAGAAAGCAGAGAGTGTAACAACTCTTTGCTCTTTTGTTTTATGATGATGGTGATAGGCTAACGTAGTTGTGGATTTAGTTTAGTAAAATCCACTCGATCGTTTACAAGTTTTACAGGAATCTACGATATTATTTTATCTGTCAAAATTTGAGATTGGGACATTAAAGTAAAAGTGTAGGGCGCTGTCCCAGTGATCTTTATGAAATGAGTGCCTTGGTGGGATAGGCTCCCCCAATTTTTGTAAAGAAATCAAATATAGAAGGGTGGCTAAAATGCCAAACTGGATAGAGGGGCGTGTTATGCAGAAGGAAATCACATAAGAGATGGAAGGTCTGTGCGAAAATCTTGGATTTCTTATGTTTCAAAGAAATCAACTGTCACAAACGGTGGATTGAACCGGGATGAGTGATGTGTTTTTCTATTCTGTAAAACGCTGGGGTGTCCAAAATCTTGTAAAAAATCGTCCCATGCATTGTATTTCCTCATATATTTTAACCTTAAAAATCCAAAAATCCCAGGATGATCAAGAATTTCCACTGAGAAATCTCCTGTCATCCCGGAACTCTTTCGTTACCAAGTTAACTCACTTAAATTCACGCTTACTTAATCACTTCCAGCGCCGCTGCCACATCCTTCTGAAACCTTTCCCATTCGTCTTCATAATCGACAAAGTATTTCGGACAGGCTTTTCCGGTCACGTCATAATGTCGGATCACGGCTTCTGCCTCTAATTCAAATTCGCGGCAAAGATACGCACATAGATTGACCACAGAAGTGTATGTACTGTCATAGAATTTTCCGGTCGTATCCGGATGACAACATTCAATGGAAATCGTATCACTGTTTCGATGGTTGGACGCATAAGCCACTTCATATAACGGGATGCACTGGATCACTTCACCTTCCATTCCGATGACAAAATGACTGCTGACTGAAGTTGCGTCTGAACCTTTTTGATCTTTCAGAGATTCAAAATAGTTGCGGTTTTCCAGTGCGGTGCTGCATGGATTGCCCACATAATGAACTACGATCCCTTTCACTTCTTCTAAAGGAAGTTCCGGTCTTGAATATTCGTTTGGTGTGAGAAGTCTCACATCCACATACTCCGGCACCTGAACGGTGGCCGGATCGACCGGTTTCTTTTGAAAAATCATCTTATAAAGAACAATTCCGGCTGCAAAAATGATCAAAGTCGACACACACAACAAGCCACTCATCAGCAGCTGACGGATCCGCTCTTGTTTCTTGCGCTCGATCCGGCGCAGTTCGCGACGCAGCTGTCTTTCTTTTTCCCCGTTGGACATCTCGACCTCTCCTCTCTTGCCTGTTTATTCTTCATTTTTATGTTGCAATTACAACATACAGACTTGTTTCATTGTAGTATAATGACCACATAAAGTCAAGAATTGACAAATCTTGCGGAGGTGTTTTGAATGATTAGAAAAATTGTAAATATTGATTCTGAGAAATGTAATGGCTGCGGCGCTTGTGCCTCTGCCTGCCACGAGGGTGCGATCGTAATGATCGATGGAAAAGCCCGTCTGATCAAGGAAGATTATTGTGACGGACTTGGCGATTGCCTCCCGGCCTGCCCGGCTGATGCGATCAAGATCATTGAACGTGAAGCGGCTGCCTATGATCATGAGGCCGTTATGAACCGCCTGGAAGCCATGAAAGATCCTGCGCTCCGCGCAGCCATTGAGAAAGCAGAACTGCTTGAATTAACAAAAACTGAACCGGTACCGTCCCTGCTGAGAAGCTTTCCGATCCAGATCAAACTGGTGCCGATCCGTGCAGCATTTTTCAACGGATGCAAGCTTCTCATCGCTGCCGACTGTACTGCATATGCTTACGGTAATTTCCACCAGGACTTCATCAAAGATCATGTGACTCTGATCGGCTGTACAAAACTGGATGCTGCAAATTACGCAGAGAAACTGGCTGAGATCTTCCGCCAGAATGATATCCGTGAGATTACGGTTGCACGTATGACTGTTCCTTGCTGCGGCGGAATGGAAATGGCAGTTCGCCAGGCGATTGCTGCCAGCGGAAAAGAAATCCCGGTACAGACCGTTACCATTGACACCGATGGTACCATCGTTTCAAGAGCGTAAGGAGGCATTTCATGCACGAACTCAGACAACAGTTATTTGGAGCTCTGATCGGTCTTTCCAGAGCCTCTGAAAGCAAAGAAATTTGGGAAAGTTCCGGATGTGCGCTGATCCACGGTCTAACACTGGCATATGACCCTGCGTGGGCGGATGCAGATATGGAAGTCTCTGCCGAGTTTCGGATTTGTGTAGAGCACGCGATCGAATCTCTCCACAGAGAGAAAGCCCTGATGGCTCCGGATTGTGCCGCATGTCAGTATCCATGTGGCAGAACAGCGGATTATGATATGGCGGAGACATTGGAATCATCGGAACTGTTACGCACTGCAAAGTTACATCTACTGTCCTTGCTTGGCCAGATCGCCATTCACGCCAAGACACAAGACGCTAAGACAATCGGCCAGTTTCTTTCGGATGCACTTTTCCAG
>JAFYOD010000121.1 GCA_017556515.1 Lachnospiraceae bacterium | reverse complement strand
GAAACGACTGTTGAAGCAAAATCTTGACAGAAACGCTTGAGTGTGGTAAATTATGAAACAGTTATGAACTATCAAATACTTTGATAAGGAATAGTAGGAAGCGGAAAAAGGACAGAGAGCCGTCGGTTGGTGCGAGACGGAGTTTGGAAGCTTTTGAACTCACCTTTGAGTAGCATGCTGAAGAAGGGATCTTTGTGTAGGCAGAGCCGGTCCGACCGTTAACAGGAAATGAGCGCATACGAATGTATGAAATAGAGTGGTACCGCGTGAGAGTAAGCCCCCACGTCTCTATATTTAGGATAGAGATGGGGGCTTTTTATATTCATTAATTTAATGGAGGAATCGTTATGGCACATTATAACCATACCGCTATTGAGAAAAAATGGCGTGAGAACTGGGCAAAGAACCCGGTCAATGTCGATGACGGAAAGAAAGAAAAATATTACTGTCTGGATATGTTCCCGTATCCGTCCGGAAGTGGTCTTCATGTAGGTCACTGGAGAGGTTACGTTATCTCTGACGTATGGAGCCGTTACCAGTTATTAAAAGGTAAATATGTAATCCACCCGATGGGATGGGATGCGTTTGGTCTTCCGGCAGAGAACTATGCGATCAAGATGGGCGTACATCCGGCAATTTCCACAGCAGAGAACGTAGCTAATATCAAACGTCAGATCAATGAGATCGCTGCTCTCTATGACTGGGATATGGAAGTAAATACAACAGATCCGGCGTTCTACAAATGGACACAGTGGATCTTCGTTCAGATGTTCAAAAAAGGTCTTGCTTACGAGAAGGAATTCCCGATCAACTGGTGTCCGTCTTGTAAGACAGGTCTTGCAAACGAAGAAGTAGTAAACGGCGCATGTGAGCGTTGCGGTACACCGGTTACTAAGAAAAATCTTCGTCAGTGGATGTTAAAGATCACAGCGTATGCTGACAGATTATTAAATGACCTCGACAAGCTTGATTGGCCGGAGAAGGTTAAAAAGATGCAGTCCGAGTGGATCGGTAAATCTTACGGTGCTGAGATCCAGTTCCCGGTAGACGGTCGTGATGAGAAGATCACAGTTTATACAACAAGACCGGATACATTACACGGTGCAACATTCATGGTTCTTGCTCCGGAGCATGCACTTGCAAAAGAGCTTGCAACTGATGAGACAAGAGAAGCAGTAGAGCAGTACATCTTTGATGCTTCCATGCGTTCCAACGTAGACCGTCTTCAGGGCAAAGAGAAGACAGGCGTATTCACAGGTTCTTACGCGATCAACCCGTTAAACGGCGCGAAGACACCGATCTGGCTGTCTGATTATGTTCTTGCAGATTACGGTACAGGCGCGATCATGTGTGTTCCGGCGCATGACGACCGTGACTTCGAATTTGCGAAGAAATTTGATATTCCGATCATTCAGGTTATCGCAAAAGATGGCGTAGAGATTGAGAACATGACAGAAGCTTACACAGAGGCAAGCGGTACAATGATCAACTCCGGCGAGTGGAATGGTCTTGAGTCTGCTTACCTGAAGAAAGAAGCTCCGATCATGATCGAAAATATGGGTATCGGTAAGAAGACAGAGAACTTCAAACTCCGTGACTGGGTATTCTCCAGACAGAGATACTGGGGTGAGCCGATCCCGATCATCCACTGTCCGAACTGTGGCAACGTACCGGTTCCGGAAGATCAGCTTCCGTTAACATTACCGGAGGTTGAGAGCTATCAGCCGACAGGTACTGGTGAATCTCCGCTTGCAGCGATCGATGAGTGGGTAAATACAACATGTCCGTGCTGTGGCGCTCCGGCAAAACGTGAGACAAACACAATGCCGCAGTGGGCAGGTTCTTCCTGGTACTTCTTACGTTATGTAGACAGCAAGAATGATAACGAACTGGTTTCTAAAGAGAAAGCTGCGAAATACTTACCGGTTGACATGTACATCGGCGGCGTAGAGCATGCAGTACTTCACCTTCTTTACTCCAGATTCTATACAAAATTCTTATACGATATCGGCGTAGTTGATTTTGATGAGCCGTTCACAAAACTGTTCAACCAGGGTATGATTACAGGTAAGAACGGTATCAAGATGAGTAAATCCAAAGGAAACGTAGTTTCCCCGGATGATCTTGTAAGAGATTACGGTTGTGATGCACTCAGAATGTATGAACTCTTCGTAGGTCCGCCGGAGTTAGATGCTGAGTGGGATGACAGAGGTATCGAGGGTGTTGCAAGATTCCTGAACCGTTTCTATAACCTTGTAATGGACAGCAAAGACAAGAACATCGAAGCAACAAAAGAAATGATCAAGCTTCGCAATAAACTTGTTTATGATATTGAGACAAGATTTGATCAGTTCGGTCTGAACACTGTTATCGCAGGTTTCATGGAATACAACAATAAGCTCATCGACCTTGCGAAGAAAACAGGCGGCATCGATGCTGAGACATTAAAGACATTCGTAACACTTCTTGCACCGTTTGCTCCGCACATTGGTGAAGAACTTTGGAGCGAGCTTGGCGGTACAGACAGCGTATTCCATTCTACATGGCCGGCATACGATGAAGAGGCTATGAAGGATGATGAGATCGAGATCGCAGTACAGGTAAATGGTAAAACAAAAGTAGTTATCATGGTTCCGGCTGAAATCTCCAAAGAAGATGCGATCGAAGCAGGTAAAGCTGCGTTAGGCAACAAGCTTACAGGTACGATCATCAAGGAAATCTATGTTCCGAAGAAGATCGTAAATATTGTAGCGAAATAAAATTATATAAAGTCATGAAAGCTCCGGTTCATTTTAGGATGGATCCGGAGCTTTTTTAGAAATGTTAACAAAATGTAAAGAAATGTAACTGGACTTTTACATTTCCCTGCGGTTATAATAGAAGTGCAATATACTGAAAATATCATAAAATGGGGGGCTTATGAATTTTCTAGAAGAAATCAGGGGGAAATATGACACGCTCAGTACGGTGCAGAAGAGAATTGCAGACTACCTCTTCACCTATCCGGAAGAAGTGTGTTTCCAATCCCTAAAAGAGGTTTCGGAATCGTTGGGCGTTACGGAAGTAACGGTCCTTCGTTTTACGAAAAAAATTGGGGTTGGAAGTTTTGTGGAACTGAAGAAACGAATGAAGGAATATCTTCATACCAGGCTTGATATGGAGAAAACTCCGGTGCGGATCGTAGGACGGGTCGGAGTTACACTCGATGAAAGTAATGACAAAGAATATCTCTATAAACGATTTGTGGATAATGAGATTGCAGTGTTAAAAAATACGTATCCGAAAAATCAGTTAGAGAGAATCTTGAATGCAGTATCATTGATCAAACAGGCGAGAACCGTTTATGTTGTGGGCAATGAACTGGGAACGGCAGCGGCCGGATATCTGACAAGGCGTTTGCTCACGATCGGAGTTCATGCGGTAGATCTGAGTGCAGTAACACGTGCGATCTATAATAACTACATTGCTCAATTGGGAGCTGAGGATGTAGTTATCATGTTCTCTACACCGGGATATGCAAAATATCTGGTGAATACCACAAAGTATCTTGAAAAGAAAAATGTGCCGCAGATCGTGATCACGGATAAAGAAAGCGCGCCGGTGGCTTCCAGTGCTACGGAGATCCTCGTCTGTGATAATCATGATCTCTACTTTTACAATTCGGTCATGGGTTTCTTTTCTGTATCAAATGCACTGGCTTACTTTACGGCTATGCATGATCTGGAAGAAACAACGAGATTACGATCAGAACTTGCGGAAGCAAGAGAGATGATCGGTTATGTTGGAACTGTAAACTAATATATATATGATCGGCCGGTAAAAAGCTGTGTTTTTGTCAAAAATGACAAAACATGGCTTTTTATTTATG
>JAFYOD010000014.1 GCA_017556515.1 Lachnospiraceae bacterium | reverse complement strand
TGGTCCGTTATGATCCCGGTGGCTTTTTTTACATCCAGAAATGTTTCATTACCGATCACTGCAGTTTTTTTCTGCGTTCAGGCTACGGAAGTAGTAAAAGTATTCATCGGTTATCGAATGGTAAAGAGCGGTGTATGGGTGCAGAACATTGTAGAGGAATAGTCATATGCATTTAGTTTCAAAATTTTTTGATGAATTAACAACCAGAGAATTATACGAGCTCTTAAAGGCACGTGCAGAAATATTTGTAGTAGAACAAAACTGTGTTTATCAGGATCTGGATGATCAGGATTATAACGGCCTTCATGTATTTTATGAAGAAAATGGAACGATTCTTGCGTATTTGAGAGCATTTCCTAAATCGGATTCAGATCAGGTCGTTCAAATGGGACGATTTTTAACGATCACACATGGACTCGGCCATGGCGGTAAATTATTAAAAGAAGGTTTACAGCAGATCATAGATAAGATGCATCCAAAAGAGATTTATATCCATGCCCAGTGCTATGCGACAGGATTTTATGAGAAAGCCGGTTTTCAGATCTGTTCGGAGGAATTTCTTGAAGATGATATACCGCATGTAGAAATGAGGTTACGATTATGATAAAAGCAGTCATTTTTGATATGTATGAAACTCTGATCACTCATTACGATACTCCGCTATATTTTACAACACAGATGGCAGCAGATGCAGATATTCCGGCAGAAGAGTTTCGTGAACTATGGGTATTGAGTGAAACAGAACGAACCATTGGTCAACTATCTTTTGAAGATGTGATCCGCGACATTTTAATAAGAAAAGATCGATATTCCGATACTGTGTTTAATACTATCGTTGAAAAAAGAATCGAAACCAAAAGGGATTGCTTTGAACACTTGCATCCGGAGATTTTAACGATGCTTGAAGAATTGAAAAATAGAGGGATCAAAATTGGTTTGATCAGCAACTGTTATTCTGAGGAAGCTATTGAAATCAGAAACAGTAAGTTGTTTCCATATTTTGATGTATGTTATCTTTCTTATGAGCAAGGGCTGAAGAAGCCTGACCCTGCAATTTTTCAACGTTGCATGGGTGATTTACAGTTATCAGCAGAAGAATGTGTCTTTGTCGGGGATGGCGGCAGCCAGGAACTGGAAGCTTCCGGAGTACTCGGTATGAAGCCTCTTCAGGCAGTCTGGTATTTTAAAGAAGGATCTTTACATCGTATCAAACCGATGGCAGAGTACATCCAGTTAAAGAGTCCGATGGAGGTACTACACCATATCTAGTTATAACATGAAAAAAGTCCTCAAAATCAATGAAATTTCTTCAAAAAAATATAAAAAAACAATTGACATTATCTAGAAGAAATGATATTATACATGGGTATGTGCCGCACAGTGAGGTAAGCAAGAGTTTTCATAGTGAAGACCACCGCAGCTGGCGAGTAAAGATAATAGGAGGTGCAATATGTACGCGATTATTGCAACAGGTGGTAAGCAGTATAAAGTAGCTGAAGGCGATAGC
>JAFYOD010000120.1 GCA_017556515.1 Lachnospiraceae bacterium | reverse complement strand
GGCATATTCCTGGAACAATGGAAGGATAATGTCCACCAGACCACCGGCAAAGCCGAGAGAGATCATCCAGACAATGATCCCGCGATACGGTTTTAAAAACGGCAGCAATTTGTTGATACCGAAGTATGGAAGCGTTTTGAATTCTGTTTCTTTTTTATGATCCTTACTCATCTGCTTCCACCTCCTCTTCAACAGTCATCTGCATATCGTAGATCTTACAATAAATTCCATTCTTTTCCATCAGTTCTTCGTGAGAACCAATCTCTGCGATCCTTCCTTTATCCAGCACCATGATACAGTCTGCCTGCATCAAAGTGGTCACGCGGTGAGCGATCAGGATCACGGTAGCTTCTGCCAGTTTCTCTTTCAATGCCTGGCGGATCAAGGCATCTGTCTGTGCGTCTACAGCTGACAGTGAATCATCAAACACCATGATCGGTGTTTTCTGGACGAGCATACGCGCAATGGCTGTACGCTGTTTCTGCCCGCCGGACAGCGTCACACCACGCTCTCCCACAACCGTATCGTATCCTTTTGTAAACTCCATGACAGAATGATCCACGCAGGCAATGGCAGCTGCTTCACGGATCTCAGTCAGTGACAGATTCTCTTTGGTAATTCCGATATTTTCCGCAATGGTTCTTGAGAACAGGAACGGTTCCTGAAGCACCATTCCAATATTCTCACGCACCCATGCACCTTTCATGTCTGCAATATCAACGCCGCCAATGGTAATCTGACCATTTTCTGCCGGAAGGTCATACAGGCGGTTCAACAGATGCATCAATGTGGATTTACCGGAACCGGTTCCTCCCAGGATTCCGAATGTGGTTCCCTTCGGGATTGTGAAGTTCACATCGGAAAGCACCGGAATTTCTCCGTAACCGAATGTAACATGTTTAAATTCTATATCTCCGCGAAGGTCAGGAGTCGCTGCTTCCGGCTTATCCTGTTCCGCTTCAGAATTCATAATGTATCGAATACGCTCCACAGAAACACTGGCCTTGCTCATCTCAGAAATGGTACGGCCAAGAGAACGTACCGGCCAGATCAACATGGTATTATAGGAAACAAATGCGATAAATTCTCCCGCAGTCATCTCTCCTTTCACGCAGAAATAAGAGCCCAGCACCACGATCAGCATGATCTGCAGACCGGATACCAGATCTCCGGTTCCCCAGAACAGAGATAAGATGGTACAAAGCTTCATCCATTCATCGGTATAAATGTTATTCTGTTTCTCGAAACGATCCTTTTCATATTTTTCACGTCCGAACGCACGCACCACACGAATACCTGTCAGATTCTCCTGTGCAATTGTGGATAACACACCTTCATTTTCATCACACTGGGTAAATCGGTCACGGATCTTCGAATGGAAGAATCCGGAATAAGTTACCACCACAGGCACAAATACCGCTGCCACTAGAGTCAGTTTCGGATTCATCGCATACATAAAGGATAAGGATAATACGATCATCATCACAATGCGGAATACAGCTGTCATCTGCTCCGAAACAAAGTTTTTAATCATGTCCACATCCGACGTGCATCGCTGGATAATGTCACCTGTCTGATTCTTCATATGCCAGGAAAACGGCAGTCTCTGAATATGAGAAAAAAGACGGTTCCTCATATTTTTAACAAATCGCTCCGATCCTTTGCTGTTAAACAAAGTATTCAAATAACGACATACTGCACTTCCCAGTGCGATCAACGCGATCAAAATACCAATGAACCAAAGATTCGCCTTCAGAAAAGGAATTCCGCCAATCTCATTTACCATCCTCAGCACAAAATCCGGAACATCCAATTCTGCAGCTCCGATGATACTGTCCACGGTAGTACGTATGATCTGCGGAGTCAGCATATCCAGTGCATTAACCATCAGAGTCGCAAGGATACTGATAACAAAGTATGTTTTGCTCCCTTTTAAGAACTCCCAGACCAAGGATAATTTTGTATATGTTGTTGGTTTCTTCGTATTTCCGCCATGATCTTGCACGTGAACGACCTCCCCTTTGATAATTTTCCTTTGTTCCTTTCAGTATAACATAAAAAAGCTGAAGACGAAACCTTATCGCCCTCAGCTTTCCTGTTATCTCTGTTATTTATTCTGCATCGAAATCCACATGGTAAACTTGGTCACCTGCATGGATATCCACATACGGAAGATCAAACTGTTCATCCAGAATGTCCACACGACATTCGAAATGCACATTTCCTTCTCCTTTGATCATAAGGAGATAGCTTCCGTTTTCTTTGTCTTCCATCTCATCACAGATGTTGTTGTAGAGTTCCTCACCGTCTACGACGCCAGGATAACCTGCGTCTTTGATCTTTTTCTCGATCAGTCTGTATAATTCCTGCATAATTACTTCCTTTCCTGTGAGTATTTCCTGATTACTGCAATAAGATTCCGAACGCCCATCCAATGATCAAACATACCGGATACGCCAGATAATTCTGCTTATGACTGTGGGTACTTTTTTCTCCGTTATAAGCATGTACTGCCAGCACTCCCATCGGAGCTGCCAGGAAAAACGGAGAGATCAGAGAACAGGTCATCGCTGCAGCCGCACCTGCGAAATTCAGGTAGACCGGATTCTTTCGGAATGCCCAAAAGATCGCAACGATGATCACCATCGGAGCACCGTGATCGATCTTTAACATCTGGCACCAAAGCACGGTCACAGCCGCGATCAGAACCTTGAGCAATGCATATTTTTTTCCTTCCTCTTTGAAGGTTCCCCATAAGTATAACATAAACATGCAAAGAAGAACACCAAAAACCGGATTACGATTTCCAAGATCGATATATCTTGCACTGTATGCCATGTTGTACGGGATCTCACTGAGCAGAGCCAATACCACAACTCGTTTGAAATACTCTTTAAAATCAGAAGTCTTCTGTACTCCCTCTACCAGAAGCATGGCAAAGATCGGTACTGCACAGGTCTCTGCCGCCTGCAGGGCAATGGACAATGCAGTGTAGGCCATTGCATTCGGTTTTGTACTGAGAATATCAAGGAGCTCCTGGGAGCCGGCTCCATTCACACCCAGTATGTGAGCCTGGATCACGCCGCGGCCCACAATGCCTGCGATCACAAAGACCAGTCCCCACAAGCGAAAGGTGTCTCCACTGATTCCGCTTTTTCTTTTTCTAATTATCTCTCCCATGAAAATCTCCTTTCACGTTATCTTCCTCCGAATAATTACTCACCGAGCACCAATACGGCTGTTCCGTAAGCCGGAAGCTGCAGGTTGGAACCTTCCATTGTGATCGGATTTCCGTCTGCACAAAGACTTGCAGCCAAGATCCAGCCCTCATAAGAGGTCAGATCTACTGTCGCAGCCTCTTCCTGAATGTTCATTAAAACAATACTTGTTCCCAACTCAGAAGTCTTTCGGAAAGCGCTGACACAGCCTTTATTCAGCTCTGTCTCCGCAGTCGTTCTACCGTGAGAAATAGACGGTATCGCATTTCGGATCGCGATCGCCTTACGGTAATAATTATAAATGGAATTCTCATCCGCTTCCTGCTGTTCCAGACTGCCAAACGGATACTCGTCCGGAAGTTCACACTCCGGCGGCGGATTTGTTGTTCCATTGTCACGGGC
>JAFYOD010000119.1 GCA_017556515.1 Lachnospiraceae bacterium | reverse complement strand
GGAGAAGATCGCCGCATTTGCTAAGAAGGTACATGCCGGTGAGATCACTAACGCAGCAGGCGAGAAGTTTACGACGGTTGTACAGATCGGTATCGGCGGCAGCGACTTAGGTCCTCGCGCTATCTACCTTGCACTGGAAAACTGGGCAAAGGTGAACGATACCTTGAAGATGAAGGCTGAATTTATCAGCAACGTTGATCCGGATGACGCAGCAGGCGTACTGGCAAAGATCGACGTAGCACATTCCTTGTTTGTATTGGTATCTAAGTCCGGTACGACGTTGGAGACCTTAACGAATGAGTCCTTTGTAAAGGATGCATTGGCGAAGGCAGGTCTGGACGCTTCCAAGCATATGGTAGCTGTTACCAGCGAAACCTCTCCTTTGGCTAAGAGCTCCGATTATCTGGCAGCATTCTTCATGGATGATTACATCGGTGGTCGTTACTCCTCTTCTTCCGCAGTTGGTGGTGCCGTATTGTCTCTGGCATTTGGCCCGGAAGTATTTGCAGCATTCTTGGATGGTGCGGCAGCAGCAGATGAGACCGCTAAGAACAAAGATATGTTTAAGAACGCAGCGATGTTAGATGCATTGATTGGCGTATATGAGCGTAACGTATTGGGTTATCTGGATACGGCAGTTCTGCCTTACTCTCAGGCACTGAGCCGCTTCCCGGCACATTTACAGCAGCTGGATATGGAATCGAACGGCAAGTCTGTAAACCGTTACGGTGATCCCGTAAACTACTCCACCGGTCCGGTTATCTTCGGTGAGCCCGGTACCAACGGTCAGCACTCCTTCTATCAGTTGCTGCATCAGGGTACGGATATCGTTCCGTTGCAGTTTATCGGCTATAAGAACAACCAGATGGGCAGTGATGTTGTGATTCAGGACAGCACCAGCCAGCAGAAACTGTGTGCAAACGTAGCAGCACAGATCGTAGCATTTGCTTGCGGTAAGGAAGATGCAGATCGCAACAAGAACTTCCAGGGTGGTCGTCCGTCCAGTATCATTATTGGCGAGCAGGTAAACCCGAGATCTCTGGGTGCATTGCTGGCACACTTTGAGAACAAGGTTATGTTCCAGGGGTTTGTATGGAACGTAAACAGCTTCGACCAGGAAGGTGTACAGTTGGGTAAGGTACTGGCTAAGCGCGTATTGGCACATGAGACCGATGGTGCATTGAAGGTATACAGCGATTTGTTGAACATCTAATAAAGGGTATATGGTGGGGCTGTCGCTTTTACGATTGAAAAATCGTGAGGTGACAGCCTCTTTGCCTTGGATATTGTTCGTTTTTGCGACTTTATTATCCGAATTCCAGTACGAAATCTAAAAAATGACGCACTTTAATAAGCCTATCCTTAGGCTCACATTTCTGTTTTTATGTTGAAAAAATTAAGCACTTTTCAGCGGAAATAAATGGGTTCCAGTCCGATCTTGCTGTATCTTGTTATGGAGTTTGTTCACGTTTTTTGCCATAGCAAGGAGAATACTCTCAGCCAACACATTTGCCGTTCCACGGCTCAGATATCGCCGAAACTGCATATCCTGCTTGAGTTCGCCAAAAGAGCCTTCCACCTGTATACTCCGGTTTGCGCGGAGAAGTGCACCTTCTTCTGATAGAATCCGTTCCAAATCTTCCCTGCGATATGTTTCAAACTCTTTTGCAACAGAAAGTGTTTTGGTACGTTCTTCCTCCGGAATCTTCCAATTCTTTCCCTTGATGCAGTCGTTTTTATAGAGGCATCCATGACATTCTTCGCATCTGTAAATGCTTTTCGCACTAACGTATCCATGTTTGCTTTTCTGATGTTTTACCTGTTTCAGTTCCAAATGTTTTCCATTCTTACAGGTATAACGATCATTCTCCACGTCATAGGACATGTTTTCGATGCGTCCTATATCATTCTGATATTTTCTGGTCTTGGAAATCTCGTAGTTCGCCGGTTTTATGAAGGCGAGCTGGCCATTGCTCTTTAAATAAAAATAATTCTCTTCACTTTCATATCCTGCGTCTGCAATCACTTTCCAATATTTAAATTTCAGATATTCTTTGGTTTCTTCCAAGAATGGGATCAGCGTGGTCGTGTCTGTTGGCTGCGGTCCAACTGTCAGCCATACAATGTATTCGGAATCCACACCATGCTGCAGATTGTATGCCGGTTTCAACTGGCCGTTTCCCATAGCATCTTCTTTCATTCTCATGAAAGTAGCATCATGATCTGTTTTTGAAAAGCTGTTCCTCTGACCACATGTATGGATCTTTTTCGTATAGTCCCTCAAACGCTCCTGATACTCTTCCAAAGTTTCAATACTTTTCTGCAAAGGTGTTTTTCTTTTTCCGATCCCATGAACAAACTGCACGTTTTCTTTTTGTTTTAAGGCGTATAGCTTTTTGCGCAGTTTCTTCACATGTCTCATTTTCACAGCATTGCCATACACGATCTTTATATCATAAAGCTGCTCACATTCGGCCACAAGATCTGCCAGTTTCAGCAGAAGCTTTTCTTGGTTTTTTGTGACAGACTTTTTCCATACAAAGGTATATTTGTTAGCGCACGCTTCGATTTTTGTTCCGTCTACAAAAAGGGTTTCCCCTGAAATTTCACCGATATCATAGAGTAGATTTGACATTTCAGCCAGGATCCGTTTGGCACATGGAGCAAAGTGAATACTTCTGAACCTTGCGAAGGTCGCATGATCCGGAGCGGGAGTTCCTTCCAAAAGATACATGAAGTTGATATCGCGCTTGCAGTTCAGTTCCATCGAACGAGAAGAAAAGTCGCCGTTCATGTAAGAGTAAAGAACGATCTTCAGAAGTTTTCTGGGCGATAAAGAATTTATTCTTTCATAAGTAGAATACAGATCAGTCAGATCCATTGCCTCCACAAACTGACTGAGCAACCGCACAGAATCGTCTTCCGGAATGATTGTTTCGAGATTTAACGGAAGTTTTAATTGATATCCATCCGAATTTTTTGTATAATCTTTTTGTAAAATATTTGGTAGTCGCATACTTTTATTTTACACGAACAGCCGGACTTTTCGAAGCCCGGCTGTAACTTTTTTTACACGAAAACAGGGCTGCGCACTAATTTCTTAGTGCGACAGCCCCTT
>JAFYOD010000118.1 GCA_017556515.1 Lachnospiraceae bacterium | reverse complement strand
TTTGATCTTCTCTTCGTTACCGATCGTACATACAGCTCCGGTCTCTAAGATCTTGCGCACAACGCCTGCAAGACTGCGAATATCTTCCTGAGTTGCATTCAGGATCTCTTCGCGCTCTTTCTTTAACATTTCATCTGTTACACCGGAATACCAGCCGGATAATCCTCTCACACCTTTTAATGACGGGGTAAGCGGAGTATCAATGTCGCTGATCGTACCGATCACGTATTTTGTCATATCTCTTTCATCTGCATCAAAGTTCTCCAGATACTCCGGAATGCCATCGTAAATATCGTTGGATTCCTTCACATTCGGATCACGGTAGGATACAAAGTAGCCTTCTCCGGAACGGCTGATACCGCTCATACATCCGTATGCACCACCCTTTACACGGAGGTTGATCCAGAGATAATCGTAGCTCAACATGGTTTTGAGGATTCGAAGTGCACCTGTGTAATCATACTCACTGCCCTCGAATGTACCGCAGCGGGCTACGTAATTGACCTTGGATGAAGATGTGAACCCTTCATTTTTATTGCCCTTCGGAGCAACAAACGGATAAATGGTTCCGTCGCCTGCCGGAAGAACGTCTGTCAGCTTCTTCATGGCATCCGGAAGATATGCAAAACCTTCCGCGTCTGCTGTATAGCTGACTGTCATATTTTCAACAGTAAACAGATATTTGATCACGCGTTTTAATCCTGCAATGATCTCTGTTTTCTTTTCTTCGTAATCGCGAACCCAGTCTTCTACACAATGGAAGAAGCCGATTCCGCCTGTCATATCATTAAAATAAGATGTGTCAGAGAAATAGGATGTTGCTCTTGTCACGGATGCTGTGTGTCCGGAACCCATAAGCTTCATCTGGCCTTTGGATTTCACTTCATTTAAGATCTCGCGCATTCTCTTCTCGTCATCCAGCTTAGACTCTGTAAAAATCTCTGAAAGAATCTCAAAACCAAATGCCAGTTTCTCATATAACACACGGACACTGGTAGAGAATACACCGATGAATCCGCCGTTTTTCATATCCGGGAATGTGGTCACAGAGAAGTTTAAGCCACCGCTGTTTAAGAAAATCTCACTGCTGAGATCTCCGTAAGTATGGCGCTCTGTATCCACGTAGCCGAGGACGGATTTTAAGAGACCGATATACGGAAGATCTTCCACCGGTACACGGTTGATATCAAACATGATCCTCAGATAACCGATGCCTGCTGTAAACATCTCATGATGCACAACAGTAATACCGTCCACATTCTTCTCTTCAAAGATCAGCGGAGCCGGATCGCGGTTGATATCTTCTCTGCGAAGCAGCGGGATCTTCTCCAGGTCTTCTTTGGAAGACGGAGTATCCTGATACTCTTCCAGTTCTCTTGTCTCGCGGATGATCGTCTCGATCTCTTCGGCAGAAAGACTTTCTTTATATGCTTGCAGTTTCTTCGCAGTCTCTGCCTCCATCTCTGCTGTGAGATTCTGCTTCGGACTTGCGATCACTACAGATTCATAAGGATTGTCCAACAGATATGTCTCGATCAATCCTTCAAAATAACCTTCATCAACACCTGCTTTTAATGCAGCAAATGTCTCTTCGTATTCCAAATGCATCATCGGATCGCCGCCGTACAGCCAGCTGTCCAGACACTGGAGACCGTACATCAGTCCCTTCGGCGCAGAACCAAAATCCGCCTCACGATACTGGAATTCGTAATAGTTGATACCTGCACGGACACTCTTCTTGTCCAAACCGCATTCTGCCAGTTTTCTTAATGTGCCTTTGACAACAGCGAGGAACTCACCCTTCTGCTCTTTGTTGGCATTTTTTGCCACGACAGAGAAATACGGCTGTAAGATACCGCTTTCATAGCCGCCCATGATATCGTCACCGATCTCAGCGTCCAAAAGCGCTTTCTTTAATGGTGCACCCGGAGTATCGAGTAATACATATTCTAAGATCTGGAATGCAATATACTCTTTCGGAGAAAGTTCATTTCCGGCAGAAGTATTGACGGAAAGATAAGT
>JAFYOD010000013.1 GCA_017556515.1 Lachnospiraceae bacterium | reverse complement strand
CACCCGAGCACAACAAACGAAGTTTGGGTAGGAAGCTCCCTTGCAAACTACCAGATCATTTACCGTTTCTACGGTATCTCCTCCCACGCTGCAGGTTCTCCGGAAAAAGGAAGATCCGCACTTGATGCAGTAGCTCTTATGAACACAGGCGTTCAGTATTTAAGAGAGCATGTAATCCAGGAAGCAAGAATCCACTATGCGATTACTAACACAGGCGGTTTCTCCCCGAACGTTGTTCAGCCGTACGCAGAGGTTCTTTACCTTATCCGTGCACCAAAGAACCCGCAGGTAAAAGAGATCTTCGAGCGTATCAATGATATCGCAAAAGGTGCTGCTCTCATGACAGGCACAAAGATGGAAATGGAATTCGTAAAAGCATGTTCCAACCTGGTTGACAACACAACCATGCAGGAGGTTATGTACAAAAACTTCCTTGAGGTTGAAAGAGAGCCGTACACAGAGGAAGAGATGCAGTTCATCAACGAATTAGCTTCTACAATCAAATATAATGGTCTTGATATCCCGGCACTTCTTGCAAAATATGAGAAATCTCATAAGGCTGAGGCTGAGGCAATCTTCACTCCGTTCAAAAATGCTCCGATCAACGATTTCGTAGTTCCGCTTATGGACGTAGAAGTTCCGATCGCAGGTTCCACAGACGTTGGTGATGTAAGCTGGGTATGCCCAACTGTTCAGGCAAAAGTTGTTTGTGAAGTAGCAGGTACACCGGGTCACTCCTGGCAGCTCACATCTCAGATGAAGACTTCCTACGCTCACAAAGGTATGCTCTACGCAGGTAAGGTTATGGCTGCTACAGCGATCGATATGTATGAGTCTCCGGAGACAATCGAAGCGGCTAAGAAAGAGCTGAATGCACGTCTCGGCGGTGGCAAATACGAATGTGGTATCCCGAAAGACATCGTTCCGCAGGCGATCAAACCGAAAAAATAATGATTTCTAAATGAGGAAATAACATGACACAACAGAAAAAGAAATTCCACTACGCGTGGCTGATCTTGCTGGCTTGCTGTATGATGCAGGGTTCCGGTCTTGGACTGATCAGTAACTGTTCCGGTGTTTTCTACTCTCCGGTCAGCCAGGACCTTGGAGTAGAACTCGGACAGTTCTCCTTCTATCGTACGCTCGCAACCATGAGCCAGGCGCTGGTGATCCCATTTGTTGCAAAAGCATTCCGTAAGTATGATGTTCGTATGCTGGTAAGCGTGGCAACCGTGATCATGGGCGGTTCCAACATCCTGATGGGTTCCTTCAACGAGCTCTGGCAGTTCTACGTATTCGGAACACTTCAGGGATGTGCAGCAGCATTCATCGGTATGATCCCGGCTCCGATCTTACTCGGAAACTGGTTCTACAAGAGCACCGGAACTGCTGTCGGTATCTCCGCAGCATGTGCAGGACTTGTTGGTATGCTCGGAAGCAGCGCTCTTGGCAAGCTGATCCCGTTACTTGGCTGGAGAACTTGTTACGTCCTGATCGGTGCAGCAATGATCGTTCTGGTACTTCCGTTCTCCATCTTTATCCTCCGTTACAAACCGGAAGATAAAGGTATGCTCCCGTACGGCGCAGACGAGAATTATGTACCGGCTCCGCCGAAAGCACTCCTTAAGAAACAGAGTCTCAGCGTATTTGCAGTTCAGCCGTTATTCTACATTTCCCTGGCTGCATACACATGCTCCATCATCAGCTCCTTCTTAAATATGTACTTACCGTCTATCGGTCTGTTCATTGGTATGGAACTTGCGATGGCTGCTACCCTGACATCTCTGGCACTCTTTACCAACATGTCCACAAAGCTGTTCCTCGGAAAGCTTTGCGACTCCTTTGGTATTGTCCGCACATTCATGATCACGATCCTGCTTTCCATGCTTGGACATGCACTGATCTTCATGAGACTGACACCGACTCTGATGGCAGGTGCCTTTATCTACGGTATCACAATGCCACTGTCAACGGTATTGATGCCGATGTTCTGCCGCCTCTTCTGGAAGGGCGAGACATATGCAAGCGGATACTCTTATGTATCCAGTTTTGGTCTTCTGATCTCCGCTCCGTTCATCTCCATTTTTGGTGCGATGTACGACAAGACCGGCAATTATACACTGACCATCTTGACATCTACAGTTTCCATCGTGATCGTACTGGTTATGCTTTTAATCGGTATTCCGATGATCAAAAAAGAAAATCAGAAAACACAGTCATAGTTGATGCCGGACAAGGAAGACCTGCTCTGCAGGTGTCCGGCAGCAAAAATCCCTGTACTTTAGCAACTGCTAAGTACAGGGATTTTCTTCTTTAAATAATTCTAATACTTTATTTATCGTTTATTTGCCACTTCTACGTGTACATTTTTACCTTTGATCTTTGTGCGGTTCATCGCATCTAATACAATATCTGCCTGTGCTCTCGGAACCTCTACAAATGTGTACTTATCATACATATCGATGCTTCCGATCAGTTTGCCCGGCATACCTGTCTCACCTGCGATCGCACCTACGATATCGCCCGGTTTAATGTTCTGGTTCTTACCGAGGTTGATGAAAAGACGAACTTTTCCGCCGCCTTTTGCAGTCTTGCGGTCTACATACTCGTCCAGATCATCGTAACGGTCACGGCCTCTTCCGCGGCCTCTTCCGTCACGGCCGCCACGACCATCACGGCCACGGCCATCTCTGCCTCCGCGTGCCCAGCGATCCAGTTCATCCAGATCACGGCCTGTTCTGCCCTCTTCTGCGATATCTTCGTATGCATCACCCATGTTCATCTTCAGGAATGCAGCTGCAATTTCCATAGAGGTATAATCTTCAGCAAGAAGTCTCTTCTCTACGATACGAGTCATTCTCTCAAGCTCGCCTGCCTCGATGATTGTCTTTACCTCATCAAGGATCTTCTCTGCCTTGATCGCTGTTACGTCATTTAAGGACGGGATTGCCTGCGGAATGATCTTTGTCTTACAGAATCTCTGGATGTCACGGAGTTTGTATACTTCGCTTCCTACTGCAAGGCTAAATGCACGGCCCACACGGCCTGCACGGCCTGTACGGCCGATACGGTGTACATAATACTCGTTATCCTGCGGGATATCAAAGTTGAATACAGCCTCAACGTCGTCTACGTCGATACCACGGGCAGCCACGTCTGTAGCCACCAGGATCTCTGTAGCGCCGTTACGGAAGCCTTCCATAACACGGTCACGCTGTTCCTGTTTCAGATCGCCGTGAAGGCCTTCTGCGAAGTATCCACGGCCCTGAAGCGCCTGTACAAGCTCGTCAACCTGGTTCTTTGTATTACAGAATACAACAGAGAGTTTCGGAGAATACATGTCGAGAAGACGGCACATAACCTCTACTTTATTTCTCGGTTTTACTTCGTAATAGTACTGAGTTACTTCCGGAACTGTCAGCTCTTTCTTTACAACTTTTACATTTTCCGGATCTTTCTGGAACTTTCTTGCAATCTCGGCGATCTCTTTCGGCATTGTTGCGGAGAACATCACAGTCTGACGCTCCTCCGGCATCTCGCCAAGGATCAGCTCCATATCCTCAAGGAAGCCCATGTTCAGCATCTCATCCGCCTCATCGAGAACTGCTGTGTGGATCTCATCTGTACGGATTGTTTTTCTTCTCATGTGGTCCATCACACGGCCCGGAGTACCAACGATGATCTGCACGCCGCCTTTTAAAGAACGGATCTGCTTGATGATCTCCTGTCCGCCATATACCGGAAGGATCTTGATGCCGGCCATATATTTCGCAAGTTTACGAAGTTCTTCCGCTACCTGGATCGCAAGCTCACGAGTCGGACAGAGAATGATCGCCTGTGTCTTACGGTTGTCCGGATCGATCTTCTGAAGCAGCGGAATACCGAATGCAGCAGTTTTACCGGTACCGGTCTGTGCCTGACCGATCATATCCTTTCCTTCCATCTGAACCGGGATCGCCTGAGCCTGGATCGGAGATGCAGCCTCGAATCCCATATCTGTGACCGCGCGGAGAATGCGCGGATCTAAATTTAATTCTTCAAATCTAACTGTTTCCATTAATTATCCTTTCTTTTGCCAAAAAACGAAAAAAGAGAAGATCCAGGTTCCATCCCGAATCTTCCCCTTAAATCCGTATTGTACTATATCAGTAATCGGAAAATCTGTCAAGCACAGGACTTTCCAATCCCGGTAAATTTCTCTTGATTTTAAGCATTTTTCTTACGGCCGTAGACCATGTATCCCGCTGCCGCAACAATACCGACTGCATAGATCACGAATGTGATACCAAACGGTAATTTTGCATTTACCGCATAGATACCGCCTGCGATAAAGGAACCGGCAATGCTGCCCAAAGACTTAGTCGCATTGTAGAAGCCCATTACCAGGTTTTTCTGCGCCGGATCCGCCTGGCTTGCCACCATGTTCTGGATAACCGGAAGGCTGACAGAATAGCCTGCATATACCAGAACACCAAGAACCATGAAGATACCCATATTCTCAACAAAGGTTGTACCGAGCGCTGCAACTGCACAGATGGTTACAAGCACAGTCATAGATTTCTTTGTATCCGTCTTGTTGATGATCCATACACAGATGGTCATGTTGGAAATGAAGGATACAAGTCCAACTGCAGCCTTGATGATACCGTTATAAGAAGATGTCAGACCAAGCTGATCCTTCAGATAATAGTTAAATGCCTGGTCGAAACCGGTATTGGCAAAGTTGATCAGGATATTAACTGCAAACAGCATCGCAAATGCCACGCTCATAAAGTATCTGCAATCCAAGAATGCCTGGAACGGGTTCGCTTCTTTCGCCAGCTGTTTTCCGCTGATCTTTGCGCCTGCGATCGCATCCGGTTCACAGATCACATAGAATGCAAAACCGGAGATCAAAATACATGCAACCTGGATCAGGAATGTTCCTCTTACGGAGAACTCTCCAAGGAAACCACCCACCATATAACCAAAGGCACTTCCCACACTCTGGATCGTCGCATTATAAGTCAGATACTTAGCTTGGTCTTCCGGCTTCGCCACGTTTACAATGTAAGTCAGAAAACTTACATAAATACCGCCGGTAAACAGACCTGCAAACATACGGGCCAGAATGATCTGAAGTTCAGTCGTGGAATAAGCAAACCATAACTGCGCCACTGCATATCCGAGACATCCGATCAGGAAGGTTCTTCTGGAAGAAATGTACACGTTGATCTTTCCCCAGAACGGAGACATCAAAAAGTTTGTGATCAGCATAACTCCGAGAGCTACACCAAACATATAATCATGCATGTTCTGGTCCTGAATGATCGTCGGTGTTACCGGATGTGCAAAGCTGGCTGCCATATTGAACAGTACCATCGTTGCAAAATATGCGAAAAATCGTTTCTTGTACGTCATCTTACTTTCCTCCCAAATTACTTCCAAGTCGGATCTTAACGTTTCGCTGTTTTCTTACTATATAAAAGATATCCCATAGCTGCTGCGATACCCACAGTATAGATCGCAAATGTGATCGCAAACGGTAATTTCGCATGAACGGAATAAATAAAGCCTGCGATCAGGGAACCTGCGATACTTCCCAGAGATTTGGTCGCGTTGAAGAATCCCATAACCAGGTTCTTCTGCGCCGAATCTGCCTGAGCCGCTACCATATTCTGAAGTACCGGGATACTTACAGAATAGCCCGCGTACACCAGCACGCTGAGTGCAATAAAGATTCCGATATTTCCCATTACAGTTGTTCCAAGTGCTGCTGCCGCACAGACAGACACGAGTACAACCATGGATTTCTTTGTATTGGTCTTTTTAATGATCCAGATACAAAGAGTCATATTGGAAATGAAGGATACAAATCCTACCGCAGCCTTGATGATTCCGTTATAGGAAGATGTCAGGCCCAGCTGATCCTTCAGATAGTAGTTAAATGCCTGGTCGAATCCGGTATTGGCAAAGTTGATCAGTACGTTCACTGCAAATAACATTGCAAAGCCAATCGTCATAAACTTGCCGCTGTCCAAAAATGCCTGGAACGGATTAGCTTCTTTTGCCAGTTTCTTCGCAGATACCTTCACGCCTGTCTGGCCATCCGGAAGGCAGATCACAAAGAACAGGATCGCAACCACAAACAGAGTTCCTGCCTGGATAAGGAAAGCTGCTTTTACGGAATACTCTCCGATAAAACCACCGATCATGTATCCAAACGCACTGGCTACACTCTGGATCGTAGCACTGTAAGTAAGGTATTTCGCCTGATCTTCCGGTTTTGAAACGTTTACCACGTATGTAAGGAAACTTACAAAGATTCCACCGGTAAATAATCCGGCAAACATACGAGCCAGAATAATCTGAAGCTCTGTGGTCGCATAACCAAACCAAACCTGCGCGATACCATAACCGCAGCATCCGATCAAAAGGGAAACTCTGGAGGAGATATAAACGTTAATCTTTCCCCAGAATGGCGACATTAAAAAGTTTGTCAGCATCATTGCTGCCAGGGCAAGACCGAACATATAATCATTCAGATTCAGTTCCTGAATAACGGTCGGAGTTACCGGATGAGCAAAGTTTGCTGCAAGCTGGAACAAGATCATTGTACCAAAAAACGCCATAAATCTTGTCTTGTATTTCATGACAACATCCTCTTTCTTCTGTATTTCGACGTAAAATCTTTATTCAAATGTTTTCATCAATTCTGCCATT
>JAFYOD010000117.1 GCA_017556515.1 Lachnospiraceae bacterium | reverse complement strand
ATTAATCAGCGTTCCCCCTACAATAAAGGAATTTAAAGATGTATTGGAAATTGTTCCTTTGTTCGTAACATTAGTCGGAACTGTAAGTTCACCATTGATACGCAGTTCTCCGGATTCTGCAATCACAAGATCCACGCCATCTAATGTCACTGTTTGTCCATCTGAAATTGTTGTAATTGTAGTAATATCTAATGTAGCATCGCCATCAGCCGCAACAATCGTAACATCTTTCATCGTATCCATGGACAGATAGAAGTTTAACTGATCATCTGCTTCTGCCTCTGCTACGGTTAATGTAATTTCTGTCAGACCTGTTGGCTCTGTTTCCGGCTCGGTCGGGTCTGTCGGATCTGTTGGATCAGTTGGATTTGTTGGATCGGTTGGATCTGTCGGATCAGACGGCTGAGTTACGGATGAACCGCCTCCGCTGCCGCTGCCGTTGTCATCATCGTCATCATCATTGCCAAATACCGGATCTTTTACCACTTTTGAAGTCTGCTGTTTCGCAGCCTCATTTACAGCTGCAAATTTCGCAGCTGCAGCAGTCTGGTTCTGTGCCAGAATACTCGGTGCATTTGTTACAATCCAGCTCATATCGATGTTCAGCACACTGGTGATACGATCGCGGAGCTCAGAATCATTCATTAACTCCACTGCAACGAAACCATCAATCTGTTTTTCATCGAAACGGTTAATAATAATATCGCATTTGTCTCCCACACGAGTCTGGTCATAAACAACGAACTCTGCCATTTCTCCGGAATGCAGGGTAATGCTCTTGGACTGTCCGGTTACCGGATCCATCACGTAACATACTACCTGGCCTTCAAGAATATAAACTTGTGTGCGGGAAGAATCGACTACTTTTACCCATCCGCATGTACCACGAATACCGGTTACCATGGTGGATGTACGAATATTTAAAGTTTCATCGGATTTCAAATTCTCCGATACGTTAAACAGCAGGTTACCGGAGTTTAATAAAACTTCAAGATTCTTTCCTTTTTTCTGGATTTCTGCTTCACTGATTGCATCCAGCTTAACCAGCTTATGATCATCCAGATTCATCCATGCATAACTCGCCTGAGCAGTTGCAAGACTATAACCGTTAAACAGTTTCATGTCAGCCATGGTTCCCATATCACGGCCGTTTTTGTTTGTTACAGATACGGTTCCTTCTGTCTTAGTCAGACGCATGGAAGATGCTACTGCCTCATCTGCCAGTGCCATCAGTCCGTTGCCGCATATCAAGCATACCAGCAACAGAAGCATCAGAACTCTCTGCAACATTCCCCTTCTTTTCATTTTCATACTACGTTCTCCCTTTTATATCTTATCCCAAGTTGGGCTTTATCTTTCTATACCGCCTCTTTTTCCCAGCATCGTCCTTCGATAAACAATCTGGTTAACTGCGGATCAAGTTTTCCTTCTTTTTCTGCCATCGTTGTCAGGATTCCCAGTGCTTTTTCAATTGGCATGCCCGGTTTGTATGGTCTGTCATCCGCAACCAGAGCATCGAAAATATCCAGGATCGTGATCATTCTTACTTCGTAAGGAATCTGGTCACCGGATAAGCGGTTTGGGTATCCGGAACCGTCTAACAGCTCATGATGGGATGAAGCCCATTCTCTGACGTGAGATAAATCCACAGAGAAATTAATCTTTGAAAGCAGTTTATCTGTTACGACAACATGTCCTTCCATGATTCCTCGTTCCGCAGCGGAAAGAGTTCCCTTTCGAATAGTCAGAGCCGTATATTCTTCCTCGGAAAACCAAAGATGCTTCTCGCCTGCCAGATCTGTATAAGTTGCATTTTTTGCAGCTTCCAGTTCTGCCATGATCTCATCTCGAATAAATCCTGCATGATCGACTACCGCAACCAAGTTACGGAGTTTTTCCACCTCAGCAAGTGCTTCGTTCTTTTCTTCCTCGCTGATTTCTCCTTTTAATGCTCGGATCTCTGTCCAAAGTTCTACCTTCTCCATGCGATGACCGATCGCTGTTGCCTGCTCCGGTCTGAGACGAGCATCTTTATTCATAACGCCTAATGGTGTTACCAGTTTTCCAATATCGTGCAGCCAGATACTCATAAGAAGCTCTTCTTTATGTGCGGCATCGAACGCTTCCTCTTTTCCGTTCTCACGACATCGCTTATTGACATAATCAACAAATCGTCCGCCATATTCTGCCATGTGAGTAGTATGGGTTAAGTTGTATGGTGTTCTTTCATCGACTGCGGAAGACATTACCTGCACAAATGACTGGAACAGACCACGGATTTCATCCACATAACGGGCATTCTGGATCGCGATCGCAGCTTCTGAAGCAAGAGATTCCACGACCGGAACCATCTCTTTCATGAAACCGACCACCTGATTATTTTCATCTTTTGCGTTGATCAGCTGCAATACACCAATCTGTTCACCACTGCGGTTTTTCATCGGAACTACCAGCATGGAACAAGTATAATATCCGGTAATGGCATCATATTTGATCGGACCGGTCAAATCGTACTCACTGCAATTACGTACATCGTCAATGACAATGGTCTTATCTTCGATAATGGACAGCGCGCATACACTTGATCTGGTAAGCGGAACCGGCGGAAGACCGGATTCCTTTCCATCACCACCCTGGTACGTTTTCAGTGTATCGTTTCGCATGATCTTAAAATGCAGTTTACTGTCATTGAGCAGATAAAGCGTTCCGGCATCACAATTCGTGATCTCCATAACGTTGATCAAAATTTTTTCTAATAAACGGTTGAAATCTTTCTCTGCAGATAAAGAAATACCAACCTCCAATACTTTTTTCAGGATATCCTGACTCATATTCGTTCTCCTTTATATTTTCACACTTTACCGTATAGAATTGCACAAGGCACAATATGCCCAGCGTACATAATTATCAAAATTATATCATAGGATAAGTTTCTGCGTAAAGTAATTTCCCGAAAAAAATCCCGCCGGTTAACCGACGGGATTCGTATTCACTTTCGTGATAATTATGCTGTTGTGTAGTTATCGAAGTAACCCTGGATCAGGATGATCGGAGTACCCTTATCTCCGGAACCGGATGTAAGGTCACATAAGGAACCGATCAGGTCTGTTAACTGTCTCGGAGTTGTACCCTGAGAAGCCATGTTGCCAACCAGGTTGTCCTGTTTTGCTTTAATGCTGTTGGAGATCGCTTCTTTTAACTCAGCACCGCTTAAGTTAGCGAAATCGTTGTCAGCAAGGTATTTTAATTTGAGCTCGTTCGGTGTACCGATAAGGCCGTCTGTGAATGCCGGGGAAACAACCGGATCTGCTAACTCCCAGATCTTACCCTGCGGATCTTTGAACGCACCGTCACCATAAACCATAACCTCTACAAGCTTGCCTGTCTTCTCTAAGAGCTTGTTCTGGATCTCAACAACCAGATCTTTACACTCATTCGGGAAGAGTTTGATCTTATCTTCTGTAGATTTGTTGGAGCCAAGTAAACCGTATTTCTCATTGTAACCGCTGCCGTTTACAGAAGCTGTCAGGATATCGTCAAGACCGCAGACAATTTTTGCACCTGCTGCCTTTAAGATACGTTTTGTACGTACTCTTGTATGGATATCGCAGTTAATGACACAATCTGTGTAGTTTAAGATTGTCTTTGCCTGGTTTGCAAATACAACCTCTACTTCTGCGCCTGCCTCTTTTACAATGCTCATGTAGTAGTCAACATAGTCAACGCCTGTGAACTCATGTACATTGTCACCGAATAACTCGCGGTATTTCTCTAATGTGAGAACATCGGAGTACGGATTAATGCCTGCTTCATCAAGCTGATCGTATGTTAATAATGCATTACCAACTTCATCGCTCGGATAGCTTAACATTAAAACAACTTTCTTGCAGCCCATTGCGATGCCTTTTAAGTTGATAGAGAAACGGTTACGGGAAAGGATCGGGAAGATCACACCTACAGTTTCTCCGCCTAATTTTGCCTTTACGTCAGCAGCAATGTCTTCTACGGATGCGTAGTTACCCTGCGCACGCGCAACGATAGACTCTGTAATACCGATAACATCTCTGTCTCTTAACTCAAATCCTTCACTCTGTGCGGCTGCTAATACGCTGTCAACGGTAATATCTACAAGATTGTCACCTTCGCGAATGATCGGACAACGAACGCCTCTAGAAATTGTTCCAACTAATCTCTCCATTATTTTACCCCCATTTAGTGGTATTTACTTTGTTTTGCAAATAAATGATAAAACAAAATTTTCGTATATATTGTACCACATTTATTTGAAAATTACAAAGCAAAACAATGCGATATTATTCAAAATTTAGTTAATTTTTCTTATAAGAAAAACTCGACTCATAAGAAAAGTCGAGTTTTTTGATAAGTATTGCTAAAAAGTGGTCTATTTGGAGAAGCCTGCCAGACCAAATGCAGCCGGACCGCCGTGTGTTGTGATAACACCTGCAGCCTGAACCCATGTATAGGATTCGAATCCGCATTCTTTTACAGCTTCTTCAATACACTCAAGAACCTCTGCACTGATACCAACTGTGTGTACCAGCCAGATATGGTTTTTCTTCAAGTTATACTGTTCTGCATATTCTTTTACTAACTGAGCTGCT
>JAFYOD010000116.1 GCA_017556515.1 Lachnospiraceae bacterium | reverse complement strand
TTTATTTATCGATGGATACGAACAATGTATTCTGATCGACTGTCGTACTTACCCTGCACGAGATGTATCAGAGCCGGACAAAGATAAAGTCCTTCGTGGCTCAAGGGATGGTTTTGTTGAAACTCTGATTTTCAATACTGCTCTGATCCGAAGGAGGATCCGCGACAGACAGCTGACCATCGAGATCACCCAGGTTGGAGAAAGTTCTCATACAGATATTGCGCTTTGCTATATGAAAGGCCGCGTAGACGAACAATTATTATCGTTGATCAAGACTCGGATCAAAAACATTCATGTGGATGCTCTTACCATGAATCAGGAAAGTCTGGCCGAATGTCTATTCCCGCATAAATGGTACAATCCGTTTCCGAAGTTTCGATTTTCCGAACGGCCGGATACTGCATCAGCATCCATTCTGGAAGGAAACATCGTGATCTTGGTTGACAATTCCCCTGCTGCCATGATCCTTCCCTCTTCCGTTTTTGATATTATCGAAGAGGCTGATGACTATTATTTTCCGCCGGTCACAGGAACTTACCTTAGACTTTCCAGAATGTCCTTTTCCTTTTTGTCTCTGTACCTTACCCCAATCTGGCTTCTGTTCATGCAAAATCCGGCTTGGATCCCAAAATGGCTGTCCTTTATCACACTTTCGGATGAGCCACATGTCCCGGTCATTTTCCAGCTGCTGATCCTGGAATTTGCCATCGATGGATTGCGTCTGGCTGCGGTCAATACACCAAGCATGCTGACCACCCCACTGTCCGTGATCGCAGGTATTGTTCTCGGCGAATACTCCGTAAAATCCGGATGGTTCAACAGTGAAACCATGCTTTACATGGCATTTGTTACAGTTGCAAATTATTCTCAGTCCAGCTATGAACTGGGATACGCGATCAAATTTATGCGGATCATCTTACTGGTATTGATCTCTCTTTTCAACATCTGGGGATTTGCTCTTGGAACAATCCTTGTAATCTGTGCCGTGGTATTTAATAAGACTCTGGCCGGCAAAAGTTATATCTATCCTCTGATTCCATTCTCTTGGTCAGAATGCAAAAAACGATTTTTCCGATGCCGTTTGCCTCATAGCAGCAAGAATTCTTAATTGTACTGGACTTTCCAGGACAAATATATTATAGTCATGGTGTGCGACGCCTAATCGGCGTCTTTGTATTGAATTTAAGGGAGATAAGACTATGTTTTTAGAAAAGATTTCATGGGTGCAGGCCCAGGAATATTTTGAGAAAAAAGATATTGCGATCATTCCGGTAGGAAGCACAGAGAATCACGGTTCTCAGTTATGCCTCGGCACAGATTTCCTGATCCCGAGAAAGCTTTGTGAGATGATGGATGAAAGACTGGACGTTCTGGTAGTTCCGACGATTCCGTACGGCGTTGGCGACCAGCACGCAAACTTCCCGGGAACGATCACGATCGGTGCTGACGGTCTCTATGATCTGGTAACTCGCATCGTAAACGAACTTTACCGTTTCGGTATCCGCAAATTCGTGTTCCTGAACGGTCATGGCGGAAATACACCGGTTCTTCAGAGAATCTGTGTAGATCTCGATACAAAACATGCACTTGGCGCACTTCTTAACTGGTGGACCATTGCAGGTGACCTGAATCCGCAGTGGAAAGGCGGACACGGCGGCGGCGAAGAAACTGCTGCGATGTTAGCGATCGATCCGACTTGCGTACACATGCACTACTTCAAACACTTCGAGCCGAAGGATCTGAGTGCAGACTTAAAGTTCGACGGCGCTACAAACGTAAATTTCAAAGGTATTTCCATCCCGGTTCCGCGTCACGTTGACCGCTGGGCTGAGTATGGCTGGTATGGTCCGGATTCTCCGCACCTGGCTACCGTACAGTGGGGCAACAAGATGTTAGATGCAACTGCAGATTTCTGTGCAGATTTCATTGAAGCATTTGAAAAAGTGGAAATCCCGACTGGTACAGAACCGAAATACAATCTCAACGAGGATGATGAGGATTAATCCTTCTCTCCTAACTGAAACAAATAAAAAAGACCGGATACCGGGTTCTTTCATGAACCTGATATTCGGTCTTTTATTTTAATGTTTCATCGCTTTTTCTGCCAGACCTGCCCGTTTCTTCTTATACGTCAGAAGGAACAGCAGACATCTTACCACATTGTCGGTACACATGCAGACGCAGATGGAATACAATCCCAAATGGAATACATGAACACAGATCAAAATGCCTAAAATACGTACGCCCCACATAGATGTAAACGTAATATAAAGCGGTGTCTTTGTATCTCCTGCACCCTGAAGTGCACCGGAAACACAAAATGCGATCATCTGCGGAACCTGGATCACTGCCAGAATTTTCAGCCAGATGCTGCCATATTCGATTACCAGAGGATCCGGTGTAAAAATCCCCATGATCTGTGCAGAACCAAAGAACAATACACAAGTCATGAACGCCATGACCACCGCACCCATTTTTATGGTCTTAAACAGATAATCATGGGCCAGATCCGGTCGTTTCGCACCAAGAGCCTGTCCATACAACGTCGTACATGCGGTACCAAACGCAAATCCAGGCATAAAGCTCAAGGACTCTGCAGTTGCAGAAAGACTCTGTGCTGCAACTGCTGCTGTACCAAGTGTCGCAACCGTACTGGTTACCAGAATATGAGAACTGCTCATAACTGCACGCTGGATCATCGCCGGAACACTCAGACGAAAGGCACTTTTCAGTTCTTTCCAGTCCGGAGCAAAACTATCCTTCAATGAAATCTGCATCTCAGATTTACGAACAAAGCACATTGCCAGCAAGATCACGGCTCCGACAATTGTAGAAATGGATGTGGACGCCGCTGCACCTGCAACACCCCAGCCCAAGCCAGGCATCACAAATGTGGATCCAAACAACGTCATTTCTCTTGTCGGGAAGATCATCAGATAGTTACCGACTACGTTGGCCAGGTTGACCATTACATTGATCTTCATCGGAGTCTTACTGTCACCAAATCCACGGTAAATGGCAGTTAAAACCATCGTCAGGCAGCGGAAACACATAGAAACTGCAATGATCTTGTTGTAAAGCTCTGCAGAATCTAAAATCTCTGCCTCTCCGCCCATCCAGATCGGGATCTGTCTTGCCAAAACAAAATAAATGGCTGACAGCGGAATGCTCAAGGCAAACACCATCATGATCGCCTGACGTACCAAAGTCCTTGCCCTCTCGGTCTCTCCTGCTCCGACGCTTCGTGCGATCATGGATGTAAAACCGACACCAAGTGCCATAACGACACCATTGACCAGCATGTTTGGCGACTGGCTGATGGAAACAGAGGTTGTCGCGATCGCTCCCATGGAACCTACCATGGCAGTATCCACGGCCTGAACCAGGGAAGTCAATACCTGTTCTAAAAAGATCGGCCAGGCAAGGATCAAGATTGTCGACCACGGGCTTCTGCTTTCATCCACGATCGAAAAATTATTTCTTTTCGAATTACTCATGAGTTTTCTCCTTTTCGATGTTGCTAAAATCGGATTCCACTCTTATCAATTAAATCTTCAGAGACCACTGGCTCAGATCCCAAACCTTGGATACCAGACCGTCATAGAACTCCGGCTCATGGCAGATCAGAAGCACTGCTCCCTTATATTCTTTTAATGCACGCTTTAATTCTTCCTTCGCATCCACGTCTAAGTGGTTAGTCGGCTCGTCGAGAAGAAGAATGTTTGTCTCACGGTTCATCAGTTTGCAGAGACGCAGTTTCGCCTGCTCACCACCGGAAAGAACACGAACTAAGCTTTCAATATTTTTTGTTGTCAGACCACATTTTGCAAGGGCAGAACGTACCTGGTACTGAGTATAGGACGGATATTCCTTCCAAATCTCTTCGATACAAGTATTGTTGTTGCCCGGAGCCATCTCCTGCTCAAAGTATCCGATGTATAAGTAATCGCCCTGCTCTACAGAACCGGAAATAGACGGGATCAGACCAAGGATGCTCTTAAGGAATGTGGACTTACCAATACCGTTGGCACCAACGATCGCGATCTTCTCACCACGCTCCATAGCAAAGTTCAGCGGTTTGGAAAGCGGCTCATCATAACCGATTACCAGATCTTTTGTTTCGAAGATCATCTTGCCTGCTGCTCTCGCATTCATAAAGTTGAACTCTGGCTTCGGTTTCTCCTTCGCAAGCTCGATCACTTCCATCTTATCCAGTTTCTTCTGACGGGACATCGCCATATTTCTTGTAGCAACACGCGCCTTATTACGTGCAACGAAATCCTGAAGTTCTGCGATTTCCTGCTGCTGACGCTTGTAAGCTGCCTCCAGCTGGCTCTTTCTCATCTCGTAAACTTCCATGAACTTGTCATAGTCACCTACATAACGATCCAGTCTCTGATTCTCCATGTGGTAGATCAGGTTGATAACGCTATTTAAGAACGGGATATCATGAGAGATAAGGATGAATGCATTCTCATACTCCTGAAGATATCTCTTTAACCACTCAATGTGCTGTACATCCAGGTAGTTAGTCGGCTCGTCCAGAAGCAGGATGTCCGGTTTCTCAAGCAGAAGCTTTCCAAGAAGGACTTTTGTTCTCTGACCACCGGATAACTCCTCAACATCTTTATCAAGACCGATCTCATCAAGACCAAATGCATGGCCGATTTCTTCTACTTTGGAATCGATGATATAGAAATCATGAGTCATTAAAAGATCCTGAATAGTACCAAGCTCTTCCATCATCTCGTTCATGGTATCTTCATCTGCCTCACCCATCTTGTCGCAGATCTCATTCATACGTGCTTCCATCTCAAAAAGGAATGCATACGCACTCTTTAACACGTCACGAATGGTCATACCCTTTTCCAGTGCTGTGTGCTGATCCAGGTAACCAACACGAACGTTCTTGGACCACTCAACTTTACCCTCATCCGGCATCAGTTTATTTGTAATAATATTCATGAATGTGGACTTACCTTCGCCGTTGGCGCCGATCAGACCGATATGCTCACCCTTTAAGAGGCGGAAAGATACATCATGGAAAATCGCACGGTCACCAAAGCCGTGGCTTAAATGCTCAACATTTAAAATACTCATTTGAAAACTCCTTTGTTTACAAGGTCTAGGGCACAAATACCCTATTATCTATTCTACACGGAACTAGATTTTTAGGCAAGCAAAAAGGCCCAGAATTTGAGCCTTTCTTATCAGAGAAATAAATTGAAATTTATGTATCAAGAACAAACGGCAAGTATCTTTTTTACTGCAGCCTTACTTCCTCCACATTTTGGAAAGCTATTACTTATCACGGCTGCATGTTCTTTATATTCTAAACGTTGTAATAGTTCTTTAAATGTCATTTGAATATCTGCTATAGAGTCACTGCCCAAAAACCTTCCCGCTCCAAGCTCATTTACACGAAATGCAACGCCTTTTTGTTCCCTCGTTTGTGGATACATTACAAGTGGTACCTGAAAATACAATGCTTCACTCACACTATTCATACCACAATGCGTGAGAAAAGCATCTGCTTTCTCAAGCACCGCAATTTGATCCACATAAGGTAACACATGAAATTGTGCCTTGCTCTCTGATTTTGTCACATATTCTTCTAATTGACTAATATCTACTTGATTCCCAACAGAAAGTACTACTTGATAGTCACTATCTTTAAGGGCATCTATACAGTTTTTGTAAAAATTTGTCATATCATTGTTTACCGTTCCCATGGATATATAGATAAGCTTCTCTCTTGTCTTATTAAATTCATCGTTTGCCGCACGAATAGATGGACCAACAAATGCATATTTATCAGAAAACGTATTGGAATATGGTTGAAACTCTGGAGACGTATAGACAATCGTATTCGTATCATTATCATTTTGAATAATATCAATTGCATTTTTTATATCATAACCATTTTCTTGTAATCGTTTGATATGCTTTTGAGATTTTCCTATTTGAATTATAACTTTAAACAAATCCTTCAGACTCCCCTGCATCACCTTTGCCGACTCTTTATTAAACGCGAAAGTCGTAGTAGAAGAAACAAATGGAATATTAAGTTTATTTGCTATCAGTTTTCCCCATAGAGCCATGGAATCTGCTACAATACAATCCGGATTCCACTGCTTGATCTGTTTTAAAAGAGCGGCATCCATTGCAAGCGTTGAATTCACTAAAATTTCAATTGCAAAAGACATATCTTCCGCAATGCGTTTTCCATCTGCCGGAGTCAGTTTTTGTTCAAAATCATACTCATCACAGGAAATATACTCCGCACCTGTGGATTCTATCTTTTCTCTCATACATTCATAAGAATAATATCTTACTTCATGCCCCCGGTGAATAAGCTCTCTTACTACTTCTAATGTTGGATTTGTATGACCATGTGCCGGAATACAAAAGAATGCTATCTTACTCGTATTGTTCGCCTTCTTTCTTTACTTCGTTTATTATATTTAAGAAGTTTGATTCTTTAATTAACGCTATCCCTTGATATTCATCTCCCAAAACAATGAATCTATCTCCACTCTGAACCCTGAAAATCTTCCTTGCTTTGTGTGGAATCACAATCTGCCCTTTATCTCCAACTGTCACTACACCAAATACATGCTTCCCTTTTGGTGGCACACTAAGCCCCATCTCATCTTTCGTATAATTCACCAGATCATCTAGCGTTACATTATAAAGTTCTGCCAGCAGCACACATTTTTCTATATCCGGCATAGTTTCTCCACTTTCCCATTTTGCAAGTGCTTGCCGACTAATACCTACACGTTCAGCCACTTCTTCTTGTGTGAGCTCATGTAATTTTCTCAATGAATATAAGTTGTCACTAATCATATTTTTCCCACCCATGTTACGTTTGATTACATTATACCTACCTCTTTCTTTGTTTACAATCAACCAAACTTACCATTTTGTTAGAATTATGTTATGATTTGTTGCATAAAAAAAAGGTCGCCTGAAATCTGGCGACCTATATAAATCTTTAATATTCAGTTAGACAAAAGGAACTTATCGATCCCACTCATAAGCAAGCTTTGGACCTCCGTCGAAAGTAACCAGTCCACAATACGCAAATTCTTCACGCTCGAGAATATGCTGCATTACTTTATTCTCATCCTGAGTATCTACACGGATAGCCTCA
>JAFYOD010000115.1 GCA_017556515.1 Lachnospiraceae bacterium | reverse complement strand
TTATTTTATATTTGCATTTTGCGGAATCTCACGAGTTATTACATCAGTTAGAGATAAGCCAGTGCCTTGTGCTTTTTATATGTCAAATCCTTCGGAAAGCTTTTCCATGATATTGTCCTCACTTATGGTTTTTTATTTTAGTATAACATAGTGAAATTTTGGAAAAATTTTGCAGGCATCTAAGTGATGAGTGAGAGCATGGGTGTTTTTGTAAGATGTAAATGTGTAATCGATATATACGTATAAGGGGTTAATGTAATTGGATATGTCAAGAGAAATTTTTGAAAAAGATAAAAATTTTATTATTAGTAAAAAGAGAAAATGAGACAAATTTTACATACATTATGCAGAGATGTTGGAAATGGCATAAAAAGATGCAGTATTAGAGATTTTTGGAAAATAGTTTGATTTTTTATACATTGTAGTGAGATGTGAGAAAATCAATGGAAATGCTGTATATTAGGAAAATTTGAAAACGTGTTGAATTTCTAGTACATTGCGAGGACTAGTTAAGAAATGCTAATATTGATATTTCAAGAAAAAGATAAAATATTTTTATGCAGTAAAGAGACTAGTTAGCAAAATGCGAACGCGTGGCAGTGCAGGGAATACGTGTATATGAAATGAATAGGTGTAAAGGGATTGAATTTATTGGAGAAAACGGGAAAAATATTTTTTAGAAAGTTTTGATAAGAAAATTATAAAAAGAATTAGAGGGTATGTATTTTTGCTATAAATAAAATGATAATTATAGTTCTGAAGGATTATTTTTGCATGATTTGTGCTGATTTAAGCGGTTTTTCAATGAAGTTGGAAATAATGCATTCTGCGGACTCCAACAGACGGTTTTGCGGAGCAAAACGGACGCGTTGCGGAGCGAGCGGACTGCTTAAACTATAGTTAACCATACATTGTCCTCTATAATGATGACAGCCATCGAAAGATGGTGAATCTATCATTTACAGGAGGATGATGTATGTTAGATTACAAAAACATCATTATTAAGCGCTATGCGCTCAACCTCAGTTTCCGGGAACTGGCTGAGGAATTCGGTGCAAGCCGGTCTGGAGTCAATGACTTCATCCGCGCTTTTGAAAAATGTGATAAGCTTTCGTATCCTCTCCCGGAAGGTATTACGAATTATGCCATTGCGGAGCTTGTGTATGGACATGCTCCGGGAAGTAACAGTCGGTCTTCTGAGTACGAACAGCCGGATTATGAATGGGTATTCAGGCAGATGAACGACCGCAAAAACATGACACTGGTGTATCTTTGGAACCGGTACAAAAAGGACTGTGACGCCAAAGAAACGAAGCCATACCAGTACCGTCAGTTTTGTGATCTTTATTCCAAGTGGTGCGAAGATAACTATGAAACAATCCATATCCAGTCGGTTGCCGGTCAAAAGATGGAAGTTGATTTTGCAGGAAAAACTTTTGAACTTACAGATAAACTGACCGGTGAGAACACCAAGATCGTTGTATTTGTAGCCGTTCTTCCTTATTCGCAGTACATCTACGCAGAAGGGATGACCTCTCTTGCAGAGCCACAATGGATCAAGGTAAATAATCATGCCCTCAATTACTTTGGAGGTGTACCGGCCATTGTGGTATGTGATAACTGCAAACAAGCCGTGATTGCGAATAAAGACTGGATTGATCCGGATCTTAACAAAGACTATGCCGAATGGGCCGAACACAATCACACGGTTATCCTGCCTGCAAAGGTACGGAAACCGAAATATAAGAGCAGCGTCGAAAATGCTGTTGGTATCCTGGAAAAAGGTCTCTTCCATGATCTGGAAGAACACCGTTATTTCAGCCTTGAGCAGTTCAATCGGGATCTTCTTAAGAAGGTAGATGTTCTGAATCATGAGAACTTCAAGAAGAAAGATATCAGCAGATACGATCTCTGGGAGGAGGAACGCCATGAACTGATGCCTCTTCCTTCTGAGCCTTACCAATATCTGGAGAGACGAACCGCAAAAGTTTCCGGTGATTTCCACGTACGTTTTGATAACGCTTATTACAGCGTCGATAAAACCTATCTGCATAAAAGTGTTATGATCACAGCGTCTGCAGATACTGTAAACATCTATTCCCTAAAGGGAGAGCTGATTGTCAGCTGGAGAAGAGCTTCCCACCGTGGAGAATGGTTAACAGATCCGGCACATCTTCCGGATTCCTATAAACAGATGTCCGAATGGAATGCGACGTACTTTATCAAAAAGGCAATGACGGTTGGACCGAATACAGTAAAAGTCATTCAGGCTATTCTGAAAAGCCGAGAACACGAGGTTCAGACTTATCGGCTCTGCCTTGGTATTCTGAACTTTACAAAGAAGTACAGCAAGCTGGCTCTGGAAGACTGTTGCAAGATCGCAGTCGAGACAAACCATATGTCCTATTCGTTTATTAAGAACTCGATTGCTGCAGTCGCTGATGAGATCGGAACAGCCGGCTTTAATACGAAACTGAACGAAGAACGCAATAAAGGTGCCTTTGTCATGAATCCTCACGCCGGAGATATTGAACGTCTTCTTTCTAAAAGCATGAAGCTTGCAGGAAAGGAGGATTTAGAGGATGACTAAACAGCAGCGAATCCGTGAACTTTCTGATCGGTTGAATGAACTTCAGCTTCCAAGTATGGCAGCATCCCTTGATTCCTTGTTCCATTCAAAGGATTTCGATACGCTTGACAGAATCGCATTGCTGGAACAGTTGATCGAACCGGAATACCAGGCAAAAACATCCCAGAAGTTCCAGAATCGTCTGAAGCGGGCACATCTGTCCGGAGGTCCACAATCACTGGATAAATGCCGCGACTCGTCAGAGAGGAGCTATTTACCAACTGATATAACATCCACACTGGCTTCACTGGACTTTGTGAAGGACGGTTTGAATGTATGTATCCTGGGTCCGTCTGATAGCGGAAAATCTTATCTTGCCAAAGCGCTTGGAATCCAGGCATGCCTGAAATACAGGACCAGTTATCACCATTGCGAAGAATTCCTGGAAACGATGGTTGCTTTAAAACAGACGAACTATACAAAGTATCAGAAAAAAGTCCGCTTTTTTATGAAGCTGGATCTGCTGATCCTGGATGATTTTCTGCTACATACAATCACGGATGAACGTGAAATCAAAGTACTTTTTGAAATTTTGGAAAAACGGAGTGAGTTGTCTAGGAGCACCATCGTGTGCTCTCAAAGAGAACCTAACAGCTGGGCTTCAATGATTCTAAACGACGAAGTCTCAGCAAACTCGATATTAAAACGTGCTACAAAGCACTATACAGTAGTTATTCAACCACGAGGTTAAGCTGGATAATTTAGCGTTTTGGAGCGTCCGTTTTGTTTCGCAAAGCGTCCGCTCTGAAACGCATCAATGTCCGCTAGGCTTCGCAGAATGCACTTCTATCAAAAGGTTCTATCAAAAACACAATAGATTCTTGAAGTCCACTCACTAAATGATAAAGTTTATTGCTTCTAATAAATCATGCACCACCCACATCTGGCCCAAGTCCTTATTGCAACAATCAATATTTACATTATCTGAAATCAACAATGTCCTACACCCTGCTGCAATTCCCGCTCGAATATCATTCTCACTGTCTCCAATCATCCACGACCGACTCAGGTCAATATTAAAGTCCTCAGCTGCTTTTAAAATCATTCCCGGCTTTGGTTTTCGACAATTACAATTAATCTTAAGTTCCGCTATTTCACCTTCATATCCTCTATGTGGATGATGTGGACAATAATAAATGGCATCCAAGTATGCACCATCTAACCCCAACAACGTTTCCATCTTGTTATGAATTTGCTGCAATTCTTCGTATGACACTTCTCCTCTGGCAATAACTGGCTGATTTGTTATAACGATCGCCAAATATCCAGATTCGTTTATTCTTTTGATTGCTTCTGATACACCATTTATTAGTTCAAAATCATCTATATTTCGCAAAAAACCTTTGTATACATTGATTGTCCCATCACGATCCAAAAATATTGCTTTTTGTTTTTTTTTCAAATTTTTATGCTGTACCCTTCCTGCAATAAAATCATTTTGAACAGAGTAGAATCGCTCTGGTGTGCCCATATCTTTTACATATTCCGGACTGTCGTAGCAAAACATTTTTCCAGTTCCCGCCAATGGCTTGAGAAGTTGACGATCTAAATCAACTTTTACAATCTTACCTGTAGATTCATCCACAGAACCAATTTTGCCTACATCTACATCAACCATGTCCAAAATTCGGGGACTAATTACATGCAATCCCGCATTAACACGATTTTTGTAGTAAGTTGGTCTGGGATCCTCTTTAGCAAGCCATTGTTTAACAGATAATTTTTCATCAGCTATTAATAAACCACTATCATATGGATGCGAATTTGGATGGGTGAAAAGAGTTGCAAGCCCTCCATGGAAAAAATGATAATCTACCATTCGATTGAAATCTACATCAAAAATAGCATCTGCATTAAGAAGCAGAAAATCCTCTGTTAATTTATTTCTAAGCTTGTAGAGTGCTCCCGCATTCCCCAATGGTTGTTTTTCGTTATAGTATTGAATCGAAACGCCCAAACGTGAACCGTCCCCAAAGTAATCCATGATTATAGTTCCAAGGTGTGATACGGTAATGATTATGTCCGTAAATCCTTGTGAATGCAACATATTGATTTCGTGTTCCAAAACAGGAATACCGTTTATTTTTATCATTGGTTTAGGTATGTCTGACGCAATAGAAGAAATTCGAGTTCCTCTCCCACCAGCCATTATAATTGTCTTCATATTAATCTTGTATGATGTTTATAGAAGCAAAAACAACATATTCCTTTCATTTTTTTAACCATTCCTTTCGCTTCGCTCTAGGCACAAACAAGTCATGAAAAAGTGTTGTGCCATTTTCCTCTCTCATCTATACTTAAATTAGGAATAGCAGTACACTACAGAGCACGGGAGGAGGAGTGGCGAATTATTTTCGACCCC
>JAFYOD010000114.1 GCA_017556515.1 Lachnospiraceae bacterium | reverse complement strand
GGGGTTCCGGACAATGAATACAAAGGAGCTAATGAAATGGGCAGGATTTATTATATCATGGGAAAAAGTGCCACAGGAAAGGACACGATTTATAAAGAAGTGTTAAAAGTTCGTCCGGACCTGAAAACAATTGTCATGTATACAACCCGCCCGATCCGTGAAGGAGAAACTGACGGAGTGGAGTATCATTTCCGTTCGATTCCTGAGATGGAGGCATTAAAAGATTCCGGAAAGATGATCGAACTTCGTATGTACCAGACTGTTGTGGGGCCATGGTATTATTTTACGATGGATGACGGACAGTTTGATCTGGAAAGTAATACGAATTACTTGATGATCGGTACCTTGGAATCTTATGAAAAGATGCTTGGCTACTTTGGACAGGATGCAATTTGGCCAATTTATATTGAGGTTCCGGATGGAGTGCGTCTACAGCGTGCGGTTGCAAGAGAAAGCGCTCAAAAGAAACCAAATTATAAAGAAACCTGCAGACGTTACCTGGCAGATGAAGATGACTTTTCTGAAGAAAATTTACAAAAATTGATGATTGAAAAACGATATCTGAATCTGGAATTAGAAACATGTTTAATTTCTGTTTTGGAGGATATCAGCTAGTGTGACGGATGGGAGGAATGATCATGGCAGAAAAGAAAATGCTTGGTTTTCAGGATATTCTTGGCAATGATATGATCAAGGATCATTTTAAGAAAGCGATTGAAAATCAGAAGGTTTCCCATGCATATATTCTTACCGGAGAAGCAGGAAGCGGTCGTAAATCGATTGCCAATGCATTTTCTATGTCGCTTCTTTGTGAAAAGGGTGGTAAGGAACCATGCATGACATGTCATTCCTGTAAACAGGTACTCAGTGGAAATCATCCGGATCTGATCTACGTGAAGCATGAAAAACCAAATAGTATTGGTGTTGATGATATTCGTGAGCAGATCAATGATACCATCATGATCCGTCCATACAGCAGTTATCATAAAATCTACATTGTAGATGAAGCAGAAAAGATGACGGTGCAGGCACAGAATGCACTGTTAAAGACGATTGAAGAACCGCCGTCTTATGCAGTGATCATTTTGATCACAACTAATCAGGAGGCATTTTTACCGACGATTCTTTCAAGATGTGTACAGTTAAAACTAAAACCGTTGAAAGATTTTACTGTGAAGAGCTATCTTGTGGAAAACCTAGGAGTTGCAGAAAAAGATGCAGAAATCTGTGCAGCATTTGCAAGAGGAAATCTTGGAAAAGCGATTCATCTGGCAGCGTCAGATGAATTTAAAGAATTATATTTGAAGGTTATGGTCTTGATCAAACAGGTTGAGACAATGGATCTTGTGGATCTTTTAGATAAGATCCGTGAAATGAAGGAATTGAACTTTGAAATGGGAGAGGTACTTGATCTGATGCAGTTATGGTACCGTGATGTTCTGATGTATAAAGTTACGAAGGACATGAATATGCTGATTTTCAAAGATGAATATAAAACGATCAATGGAATGGGACAAAAGATTGGGTATGAAGGTTTGGAAAATATTTTGTCTGCAATTGAAACATGCAGAACCAGACTGGATGCCAATGTAAACATGGAACTGGCAATAGAATTATTGCTTCTGACCATGAAGTGCCCATAATAAGGAGAATAAAAAGAATGACTAAAGTAATCGGAGTTCGTTTCCGCAAGGCAGGAAAAGTGTACTATTTCAGCCCTGGCGAGGACGATATTAAGACAGGACAGCACGTAATCGTAGAGACTGCGAGAGGTGTAGAATACGGATATGTAGTGTTAGGCACTCATGAAGTAGATGACAAGAAAGTGATCCAGCCGTTAAAGCCGGTAATTCGTATGGCGACAGAAGCGGATGAGGAAACTGAACGTAAAAATAAAGAAAAAGAAAAAGAGGCATTTAAGATCTGTCTTGAGAAGATCAAAAAGCATGATCTTGATATGAAGCTGATCGATACAGAGTATACATTTGACAATAATAAAGTGTTATTCTACTTCACAGCGGATGGAAGAATCGATTTCCGTGAGCTTGTAAAAGATCTGGCTTCTGTATTTAAGACAAGAATCGAGCTTCGTCAGATCGGTGTAAGAGATGAAACTAAGATTGTTGGCGGTATCGGTATTTGTGGCCGTCCGCTTTGCTGTGCATCTTATCTTTCTGAGTTTATTCCGGTTTCTATTAAGATGGCGAAGGAACAGAATCTGTCTCTGAACCCGACAAAGATTTCAGGTGTTTGTGGCAGACTGATGTGCTGTTTGAAATACGAGGAAGAGACTTACGAGGAACTGAACAGTAAACTTCCGAATGTAGGTGATTATGTTACTACAGATGACGGTCTGAAAGGTGAAGTTCACAGTGTCAGTATCTTAAGACAGACGGTAAAAGTAGTTGTTACAGTAAACAACGATGAAAAAGAAATCCGTGATTATAAGGTGGATCAGTTAAAGTTCCGCCCGAAGAGAAGACGTGAGAGAGTGAATATGGATGCGGAATTAAAGCAGCTGGAAGCACTCGAGAAGAGAGAAGGGAAGTCTAAACTCGATGACAACTAATCCGATGGAAGGTCTGCTTGAAAATGAGAGAGTGGACGATCTGCAGAGAAATGGTCTGAAGATTATTCAGAAGACAGATGGTTTCTGTTTTGGTATGGATGCGGTATTACTTTCCGGATTTGCGAATGTAAAACGTGGAGAAAAGGTTCTGGATATGGGAACCGGTACAGGAATTATTCCGCTTTTACTTTCTGCAAAAACGCAGGGAGAACATTTTACAGCGTTGGAAATCCAGAAAGAAATCGCAGAAATGGCAGCGCGCAGCGTGGCAATGAATCATCTGGAAGAGAAAATCGAGATTGTTAACGGAGATATTAAAGAAGCCAGCCGAATTTTCGGAGGGGCTTCTTTTGATGTCGTAACGACCAATCCTCCGTATATGAATGATGCTCATGGATTAAAGAATCCGACAGAGGTAAAGGCAATTTCCAGACATGAAGTACTTTGTACACTGGAAGATGTTGTACGCGAAGGTGCAAAAGTACTGAAATCAGGCGGTAGAATGTACATGGTACATCGTCCGCATCGTCTGATCGAGATTATTTCAGCAATGAAGCAGTACAAGATGGAACCAAAACGTATGTGTATGGTGCATCCGTTCAAAGATAAAGAGGCTAATATGGTATTGATCGAAGCTGTCAAAGGAGGCGGTTCCTGGCTGAAAATGGAGGCTCCGATCATTGTCTATAAAGAGCCGGGAGTTTATACAGACGAGATTTATAGGATTTACGGATATTAGGAGATGTGGGACATGCAGGGAAAATTATATTTGTGTGCAACACCGATTGGAAATCTGGATGATATTACATTTCGTGTTTTGAATACACTGAAAGAAGTTGATCTGATTGCAGCGGAAGATACTCGTCACAGTATTAAGCTGTTGAATCATTTCGATATTAAAACTCCGATGACCAGTTATCATGAATTTAATAAGGTGGATAAAGCAAAATACCTTGTGGAGAAGTTGAAGGAGGGTGTCAATATTGCACTGGTAACAGATGCAGGTACACCTGGTATTTCTGATCCGGGTGAGGAACTGGTTCGTCAGTGCTACGAAGCCGGAATTGAAGTAACCTCTCTTCCGGGACCGGCTGCATGTATTACAGCACTTACTTTATCCGGTCTTCCAACCAGAAGATTTGCGTTTGAGGCATTTCTTCCGTTTGAGAAAAAGGAAAAACAGATCATTCTGGATGAATTGAAACATGAAACAAGAACCATTATTCTTTATGAAGCGCCTCATCGTCTTGTGAAGACATTGGGTGATCTTTATGAAACTCTTGGTGATCGAAATATTACGATTTGTCGTGAGCTTACAAAGAAGTATGAGACTGCATTCCGTACCACATTTTCCGGTGCTCTTGCTCATTATGAAGTCGAGGAACCGAAGGGTGAGTGTGTGATTGTTGTAGAAGGCAGAACTCACGAGGATATCAAAAAAGAAAAAGAGCAGGCATGGGAGACAATGCCGATCGAAGACCATATGGAGAAGTACCTTTCTCAGGGAATCGATAAAAAGGAAGCCATGAAAATGGTGGCCAAGGATCGTGGTATCAGCAAAAGAGATGTATATCAGTATCTGATGAATTTAGAGGATTAATGGAGATAGGAAACATGATTGCTTTAACTAACTGTAAAGCCGTTACAATTACAAACGGAATTTTAGACAATGCAACAATATTAGTAGAGGATACACAGATCAAAGCTGTTGGTGTGGACGTGGAGATTCCGGCAGAGGCTGAAGTGATTGATCTG
>JAFYOD010000113.1 GCA_017556515.1 Lachnospiraceae bacterium | reverse complement strand
TAAAACAATACCCTGTAGACCATAAAATCTTTGTAGAGAGCCTTCTGCAGTGGAATAAGACACCTTATAAATGGAATGGAGATATGCTGGTCGCGCGATTCCCTCAGGAGTTATATATCGGTTTTGAGCAAAAAGGTGAATGTTATCGAATTACATCCATGAAGACAAAATAAATAACAGCCCCAGGTTTAAACCCAGGGCTGTTTTCATTATTTATCCGTATCGAAATGAATTTTCATTCCTTCTCTTGAGAAGGTACAACGGTCATTCATTTCCTTAGCTTTTTGCTCAAGACTATTTAATGCTTGATCATTTCTAGACCAGTCATGATGAGTAATGTGTAACTGATCTATATTACAAGATTCCATGATCTGAATCCCCTGTTCCCACGAACTATGACCAAAGCCTCGATAGTTCGGAAGTTCCTCTGCTGTATACATTCCATCAAAAAATAACATTGTACTATCTTTTACGAATGATTCATATTCTGACTGACATTCCGTCGTTACTTCATAATCCAATCCGTATACGATATGTTTGTCACCTATTTCCAGACGATAAATAACCGTAGAATTCGGATGGTTTGCACGAAGTACGCGTACAACTGCAGAGCCCGGCAGTTCAAAACTATCTCCGGAATTTACCTGATGCCAATGCATTTCTGCACCGGCATGTTCCAGTGCTACAGGCCAATACGGAGGAGCCATGATCTCGGTAAGAGCCTTCTTAAAGGTTGTATTCTCATCGGAACTGCCATAGAAATGGATTGTCCAGTCTTTCATGTAAATGATCGGAAAAAACGGAAGCCCCATAATATGATCAAGATGCAAATGACTAATAAATATATGCAGTTTTTTATTTACAATCTGATTTCTTTTTAAAAGATCTAAGCCAAATCCTCTGATACCGCTTCCACAATCAAAGATTACTATTCCATTATCCCACTCGGCAGAAATACAACTTGTATTTGCACCAAACTCAGCACGATCATGATACAGTGCAGTCATAGAACCTCTCGTTCCCCAGATGGTAACATCTAAACCTTTTGTCATAACTCAATCTCCTTCTTTATAGTACAATTATCCATCGAATTTTTATATTTGTCAATAAATAATAAAAAACGGTCGTATTGGCTTGCTGAATCAACATTCTTCTGATAAACTATAAGATGAACCAAATACAAATGATCAGTTAAGATTTGCTGATTATATTTGTAATTATAGGAAGGGGTATACATATTATGTCCAATTACAATGCAGAACTTTTAAAATTCTTAGATGAAAGCCCGAGCAGATTCCATGCGGTAGCAAACCTTGGAAAAATGCTTGATGAGGCTGGTTACAAACGTATCTCTGAGAGCCATGAGTGGGCTCTTGAAGAAGGCGGCAAATATTATGTAACAAAGAACGGATCTGCGATCATCGCTTTCCGTATTCCGACAATCCCGTTCAAAGGCTTTATGATGTCCGCAAGCCACAGTGATTCTCCGTCTTTCCATGTGAAAGTCAATGCCGAGATGGTAAATGCTGATGGTTACGTTCGTATCAATACAGAGAAGTACGGCGGATGCCATATGGCTCCGTGGATGGATCGTCCGCTTACAGTTTCCGGTCGCCTTCTTATCGAAACAGAGAACGGTATCGAAACAAAGCTCGTATATGTAGACAAAGATCTTATGATGATCCCGAACGTAGCGATCCATATGAATCGTAATATCAACGACGGTTACAAATATGATCCGAAATGTGATTCCATTCCGATGTTCGGTTTAAGCGAAGCAAAAGGCGGCTTTATGAAAGCAGTTGCTGAGGCTGCTGGTGTAACAGAGGAGCAGATCCTTGGTCACGACCTTTTCCTCAATATTAGACAGAAAGGATTCCAGTGGGGTGTAAACAATGAGTTCATCTCTTCTGCAGCTCTTGATGACCTTCAGTGTGCATTCGGCTGCTACCACGGTTTCATGAACGCAACAGAAAGCGCTAACGTTCCGGTATTTGCAGTGTTTGATAACGAAGAAGTTGGTTCTAATACAAAGCAGGGTGCAAATGGCACATTCTTAGAGGATACAGTTGAGAAGATCTGTGCAGCATTTGGTGTTGAAGTTGCCAGCGCAGTTGCAAACAGCTTCATGGTTTCCGCTGACAATGCTCATGCAATTCATCCGAACCATCCGGAGTATGCAGATGCTACACATCGTCCGAAGATGAACGGCGGTATCGTTATTAAACATGGTACACGTTATGCAACTGACGGTGCAAGCCAGGCAATCTTCGCTGCAATCTGTAAGAAAGCAGGCGTTCCGCTTCAGTACTTCTTTAACCGTTCTGACCTTGCAGGCGGCGGTACATTAGGATGCATCTCTATTTCTCATGTATCCTTAAATACTGTTGATATCGGTCTTCCACAGCTCGCTATGCACTCCTGCATCGAGACAGGTGGCTCCCTCGATACAGAGTACCTTGTAAAAGCTATGACTCAGGCTTACAGCATGAGCTTCACAGAGACAAACGGTACATTTACATTAAAGTAATTGAACTGTAATCATAAAAACCGGCTTCCACATTTTGTGGATGCCGGTTTTAATTTATACTTCAGCAAATGTATTTTTATATAATTTTATAAATGCTTTCAGAAGCTTCGCAGTCATTCCCCAGATGATCTCACCATCATACTGATAGAAGAAGACATCATATTTTCCTTTTTTCCAGTAATAATCTCTGCCACCAGGTATCAAATGGAAGGGAAAATCTTCATTGGGAACAGTATGAACCGTGCACTGATAGCGGTCCGGATCGTGATCCAACAGCCAATCCAGAGGAACTGAAAATACATGATCTACTTCATCAGAGGAAAATGAACCTTCGTAATTATGGATGATACCAAGAAAAGTCCAGACTGTTACTCCTCCCGGTGTTTCCAGATAATCCATCGGTGCTAAAATCTGAATTTGGGCTTGATCGATCAAAAGTTCCTCCGCAGTCTCACGAAGTGCTGTCTGTTCATGAGATTCATCCGCTTCACAAGCTCCTCCGGGAAAACATACCTCTCCCGGCTGCCTGTTCAAAGACGCTGCCCTAACTTCAAACAAAACCTCTAATCTACCATTCTTCTCAATTAGTGGAATCAGCACAGCAGAATGTCTGGCGTTACCTCGCCCTACTACCTCCGGTGTCCGATCACACCAATATTCTCTCATATCCTGAATCAACTGTTTCATTTACCCGGTTTCCTGAACTTTATTTTTTTAAGTGAAGCTGCTTTTCCTCTGCAAACGCTTTGATAATACGGATGGCTCCATCTATTCCAACCTTGCTGCTATTAATACAAAGATCATAACTCTTAGAATCACCCCAACGTTTACTGGAGTAATAATTATAATAGCTTGCTCTCTTCTTATCTGTTTTTGCCATGAATGCTTTTGCTTGAGTTTCGTTCATATCATGTCGCGCCATTAAAGTCTTAATCTTCTCATCTTCATCTGCTGTTATAAATACAGAAACTACATTTGGAAACTCTGCAAGGGCATAATCCGCGCAGCGACCAATGATCACACAAGGCTCCTCAGAAGCAATCTGTTTGATCGTATCAAACTGAGCTAAGAATACTTTATGGTTTAACGGCATATCCATGTACGCAGATCCTGCATATCCCAGAGAATATGTATCCATTACCAAAGAGTATAAGAAACTGCTGGTCGGCTTCTCGTCATGAGTTTCGAATATCTCTTTACAAAGACCGCTCTTCTTCACAGCAACATCGATTAATTCCTTGTCATAGCATTTTACACCTAAATCTTCTGCCAGTTTTTTACCAATATGTCTTCCGCCGCTTCCACTCTCTCGACCGATCGTAATAATAAGATTGTTACTCATAACATACAGCTCCTTTCCAAACAAATGAAAGTCTTTATATTTATATTATATAATATTTTCGGAATATTGCAATATTTTAAATCTATTTAAGGCAAAAATAATACACCTTGCTACAATTAAGCAACAAGGTGTGTAAATATAACGTTACAATTATAAAATTTTCAGTAAGCGTTCAAAGTACTCCGGGAGCGGAGCTGAGTACTCCATGTATTCACCTGTCCTTGGATGAACAAATCCAAGAATTCCTGCATGTAAAGTCTGTCCCTGAAGTTTATGAGGAGACTTTGCCGGTCCATATACTGTATCCCCCAGAAGCGGATGGCCCAAACTCGCCATATGAACACGAATCTGATGGGTTCTTCCGGTTTCCAAACGACATTCGATATGCGTAAATTTATCAAAACGTTTCAAAACTTTATAATGGGTTACCGCATGTTTACCATTCTGTTGATTGATACACATCTTCTTGCGATCCTGCGGATGTCTTCCGATCGGAGCATCAACCAAACCCTCATCTTGTTTTAATACTCCATGAACGATAGCCTGATAACGTCTTGTAATGCTGTGTTCTTTCAGCTGTTCTGCAATAGAATTATGAGCCAGATCATTTTTGCAGGCAATCAGAACACCGGTTGTATCCATATCGATGCGATGAACAATTCCAGGTCTTAAAACCCCGTTGATGCCGGATAAGTCATCTTTACAATGGAACATTAATGCATTAACCAGAGTACCGGAATAATGTCCGGCCGCCGGATGAACAACCATTCCTTTGGGTTTGTTTACTAAAATGACATCATGGTCTTCATAGACAATATCTAACTTGATATCTTCCGGTATGATCTCAGGCTCTACCGCCTCTGGGACTTCAAATGAGATAACGTCTCCCTCAGAAACCTTGTAGCTTGCTTTAACAGCTTTCTGCCCGACATATACCTCTCCGGACTTTAATAGCTTTTGTATAAAGGATCGGGACAATTCCTCACACTGTTCGGATAAGAATTTGTCAATACGGTCTCCGGCCAGTTCTTCTGTGATAAAAATCTCCTGTTTCACAACTATTTCTCCTTTGAAGATAAAAACTCAAAGTCTTCATCTTTATAATAGAATCCTGTCAGCAAGATCAAAAGTCCGGCTGAAACAACTACGTAGCAATCTGCTACATTGAAAATTGGAAAATCGATCAATTTAAAATATAAAAAATCTACCACGAATCCACGCGAAAGACGATCGATCACATTTCCAATTGCACCGGATGCAAGAAGAACGGTACAAAAATATAGCGGAAGCAGTTTCTTATTAGCCGGCATTTTATACAGAAAGTACAAGATTACAACCACAACAGCTCCGGCAACCAAAAGAAAGAACCATTTCTGTCCCTGTAAAATACCGAATGCTGCACCTCTATTTTCTGAATAAAGGAGTTCAAATACTCCATCTAAAATCACAATCGGACCATCGGCACGAAGCTTATCAAATGCCAAAACTTTTGTCCATTGATCAAATGCAATTAAAAGTATCGACAGTACTCCGAAGATGCCATATCGTTTCCATACTGAATTCATATACCAGTCATCTCCTCTCTTAATCCATGATCACAGAAAGAGCCTCTTCCATCTCTTCTTCACTCACAGATTTATCAATAAATGCATGGCCGATCTGATCCAGCAAGATAAACTTGATTACTCCGGCCTCCATTTTTTTGTCATTTTTTGTTGCTGCAACAACATCCTTTTTATCAATTCCATGTACACTCATAGGCATATGGAAAAACTCCATAGCTTCACGGTAACGCTCAACCTGATCTGCTGATACAAAATTTCTTCTTTCGCAGATTTTTAAAGCTGCAAGCGCTCCGAGAGCGACACAATGACCATGAAGAATACTAAGGTTCATCAGTTTCTCCACTGCATGGCCAAGTGTATGACCAAAATTCAGAGTGGCACGTTCATTTTGCTCCGTCGGATCGATCTCAACAACTTCTCTTTTTACAAGATTACTTCCATATACCATCTGACGTAGAACTTGAGGATCTCGATCCATGATCTTCTCTTTATTAGTAAGGAGCCATTCATAATAATCCTTGTCTCGGATCAAACCATGTTTGATCACTTCTCCCATACCATTGGAAAACTGTTCAAATGGAAGTGTTTTTAACACAGATACATTCGTATAGACCAGTTTCGGCATATGGAATGCTCCAACCATATTCTTATATGAATCAAAATCAACACCCGTTTTGCCACCGATACTGGAATCAACCTGAGAAAGCAAAGTAGTCGGAATCTGGATAAATCCGATTCCACGAAGATATGTTGCGGCCGTAAATCCACAAAGATCACCAACCACGCCTCCGCCAAGAGCGATCAGATAGTCCTTACGATCAAATTTGTTTTGAATTAGATGTTCATAAACTCCGCGTACAGTATCAAGGTTTTTATTCTCTTCACCGGCTGGGAATACATAAGTGGTAACATCACGACAACAATCAGATAGCAATCCTTTAATAAGTTCCAGGTAAAGCGGAGCAACATTGGTATCAGTTACAATGCAAAGTTTTTTCTTTTCACTTCCTAAAGCGACCATTTCTTGTAAAAGACCATCAAAAGATTCTGTAAGAATAATATCATAGATAGGCTTTTCATTTAAATGCACAACCATTCGAAGTTCGTTGTCTTTACTCATCCCAAATACCTCCATTATTACTTATATTTTAAAATCGTCACAACCGTACGTCCTTTTTTCGTCTGACCACCTGCCGTGTCAAATTTGAATTTTCCGATGCCTCTTACAGATATAATTTCACTATCTTTTAGTGTACGAGAAACATTTGTAGTAACCTGTCCATTAACAAACACCTTTTCCGACTCAATATATGCAGCTGCCTTGGTTCTGGATAATCGTCCGCAAAGAGCTACAATGCTGTCCAGGCGAATGGAACTAACAGTTCCCTGTATTTCTTCAAATTCTGGTTTTAATACCTCTCCTGCATCTTCGGTAACTTCTGCACTGATTGAAGTATGGCGTATCGTTGTCAGGTTCTCTGTCAAATAGTGACTTATTTTTCTAAGAACAAAGACATAGGCCGTACCATCTTTGATCACAATATCTCCAAGCATAGAACGTTCAATGCCGAGATTCATGATTGCCCCCAAATAATCTCGATGCGAAAGTTCTTCTGCAAACTTACGATTTAATGGCTCTATCTTCACACAATCAAAGGGTGGATCCAGCAGTTCTTCCTCATAGGACGGCAAGAAACAGACAACTTTCCTTTCTGACGACTCAAAACCGCCGGAAAGAACATACTTTACCGGCGGCAGCATACCAGAAATACTTTGGAAAATTGTCTGTTCACTTAAATTCAGAAAATCTGTATTTGTCGGAACATCACGTCTGAAACAGGTATCGGCCAATTCCTGGATCCTCTTCCTGAGTAACTGTTCTTCTTTTTCCATAAACTCTTAAATATGAATATTGAGTCCGGAAATATCAAGTCCATTGCCTCCAAACAGGTCCTGGAAATCACCGGAAAGCTCAACTGTCTGCGGAGTTGCAATAAAGATATAACTGGAAATCTTCTGAAGATTACCATTCATAGAGTATGTAGCACCAGATGTGAAATCAATAATTCTCTGAGCTGTCTCAGTATTGATACCTTCCATATTAAGTACTACTGCTTTGCCTGCAAGAAGATAATCACAGATCTCTTTTGCATCTTCTAAAGAAGTCGGTTTGATCAAGGATACTTCCATGCCGCGACGCATAGACACTACTTTATTGTTAGCAGTGTTCGCTCTTGTCGGAAGGAAACGCGGTTTTGCTGTCTCCGTCTCGTCAAAATCATCAAAGTCATCGTCATCAACCGGTTTTTTATTGAAAATACTCTTCTTTGCCGGTTTTTCATCTTCTACATAATCATCATCTAAGAAGTAATCGTCATCATCATCATTATCTAAACGCATTGTGTCCATCAGTTTTGTCAGGAAACTCATCTTTTACTCTCTCCCATCTATCTGGAACCGAAAATTCCGGTTCCTACTCTAATCATTGTTGCGCCCTCTTCTACGGCAACCTCATAATCACCGGTCATACCCATCGAGAGGACACTCATAGTACCATTATCTATGTTTTTACATTTGATGTCAACAAATAATTGATACAATTGCTTAAAATATTTTCGATTGTCTTCGGCATCTTCGACAAATGGTGCGATTGTCATAAGACCTTTTACGCATACATGAGGAAAGTTTTTAATAATCTCAAGAGTTGGGATCACTTCATCCATCTTAAGACCAAACTTGCTGTCCTCTTCCGCCACATTGACTTCTAAAAGAATATCTTTTACGAGGTCTCTCTTCGCAGCTTCTTTTTCAATCTTCTCAGCCAAATGCACACTGTCTACAGAATGGATCAGGACTGCCTTATCGATCACCTGTCCAACTTTATTGGTCTGCAAATGTCCGATCATATGAAACTTGGCATCTTCCGGTATCTGCGGGAACTTTTCAGTGATCTCCTGAACTTTATTTTCACCGAATGTTCTTGCTCCGGCTTCGTATGCTTCCATTAACATGGAAACCGGTTTTGTTTTACTTACAGCAATCAGTGTAACTTCCTTTGGATCTCTGCCGGCACGTACGCAGGCAGCTTCCATACGGTTTTTCACTTCCGCATAATTCATTGCAATTGACATATTCTGTCATCCTCCATCTATTACTGATAAATAACCATTCCGTTTGTAGTCACGGCAGCAGCATTCAATACAATGTGGTCGTAAATAGAAAGCCCATAATCTGTACCCTTAGCTACTGTGTAATATTCGTCGTTTGAATTTAACACTTCAATTTTTCTAAATGCTGTATAACCACGGTTAATGTTATAAACACCTTGTAAGGATGCTTTTGTACCAACCTGATATCGATCTTGTGAGTTTTCTTTTACCAGATAATCTCCGGCCTTCAATTCACTCTTTTCACCGGAATCCACATAATAGTAATCTTCATCAGCATTATAAATATCACAAGATACCAGCACAATACTTGGACCGTTTTCAGTATACGTTTCTTTATAGAATCCTCTTGCTGCTCCAGACTGGGATTTAACAAGAAAATCTTTCGGGATCAGAAAAAAGTTTACATCTGCAACTGCAGAACGTGGAATTTTTAATCCCTTTACTTCTTCGGTGATGATCTCAAAATCTACAAAACGACTGGCTACAAACTGCTCCATATATTTTGTAAAATCTAACTTTCCGTATAAAGCGCCGTCAGCTCCGGTTACCATTGAAAACTTTGCGTTAGTTCGAAGATCCTTTCCACTGAAAGTCACAGTAAGAGCTGTCTTCCCATTATAAAGGACCTGTTCTTCTGCTCCAAGCGGAAACAGGATCGACCAGTCACTGGATGTCACAACTTTATAAGCCGGTGCTCCACTTTCCACCAGTTGTCCGGATTTAACAGGATTCTTTTTATAATTTGTCTTTTCAAACATTGCTGCCGTAACTTCATTCGGAAGTAATTTTTCCATACCATCAACCGTATAAGAAATGATGCCGGCTCTGTCTGAACGTACCTGATCAAAATTCACACCAAGTTCGTCGATCATACTGTCCAAGTTTTTAAGAGTATCGATATTTACATACTCCAAAACCTCTGAGTCCAATTCGTATCTGGAATCATATACCGCAGCAAACTTTTCCTCAGAGAATGTCTGACTAAACTCAGACAATTCTTTTTTCAGCGACGTTAAGTTTTCAGACGAAAGTGTAACTGCTCCATCTGTACGTTCTGATAATAATTTGGAAAGAGTGCCCGTTTCGTCTATAGAATAGATCCTGGTTCCGACAGCAGCACGTTTTCCTTCTCGCATGTAGAAATTGATATTACCTGCACGATCTGTATATTTGGGTTCTTCCTCTCTTAAGATAATACCAGTGTGTCTCTGGTCATTTACAATACTTCCTTCTACAACTTCATAGAATTCTACCTTATCTCTCTGCATATATGTGTATACATAGAACGCCATATATACAAAAATCAATGCAAACATGATAAGACCAATATTTATATTAAGAGGCTTTCGATAACGAACAATCTTTTTATTTTTCTTTTTAGCCATATAGCTTTCCTCCAAAAAACTCCCAGATTAATGCGGGAGTTTCTTCTATTATACTGGTATTATCTGAAAAGTGCAAGGCCTAAGAACCAACGATGCAAGAAAAAGCCGGGCATGAATTTCTTCACACCCGGTATGATTTTCCTTTTATTAAATTAGTGATGGAACAGACGGATTCCTGTGAATGCCATCGCCATACCATATTTGTTGCATACTTCGATCACATTGTCATCACGGACAGATCCGCCCGGCTGTGCAATATATTTTACACCACTCTTCTTCGCACGCTCAATATTGTCACCAAACGGGAAAAATGCATCAGAACCAAGAGCCACATCTGTCATCTGATCCAACCATGCACGTTTTTCTTCTCTTGTAAACACGTCCGGTTTCTCTGTAAATACTCTCTCCCATGCGCCGTCCTCCAGAACATCTTCGTATTCGTCTCCAATATATACATCGATCGCATTGTCACGGTCTGCACGTTTGATATCTGCACGGAACGGAAGATTTAAAACCTTCGGATTCTGACGTAAGAGCCAGTTATCTGCTTTCTGACCTGCAAGGCGAGTACAGTGTACACGAGACTGCTGTCCGGCACCGATACCGATCGCCTGGCCGCCTTTTACATAACATACAGAATTGGACTGTGTGTATTTTAATGTGATCAGAGCAATGACAAGATCCATTTTTGCAGAATCCGGCATCTCTTTGTTTTCAGTTACAATGTTGGAAAGAAGATCTGTATTGATATCCAGATTGTTTCTGCCCTGTTCAAAAGTTACACCAAATACCTGTTTGCGCTCGATCGGATCCGGAATATAATTTGGATCGATCTGAATCACATTGTAGTTGCCGTTCTTTTTCTGTTTCAGGATTTCTAATGCTTCCTCTGTATAACCAGGAGCGATCACACCATCAGAAACTTCTCTCTTGATAAGCTTTGCGGTATCTACATCACATGTATCAGAAAGAGCAATAAAATCACCGAAAGAGGACATACGATCCGCACCTCTGGCTCTTGCATATGCACATGCCATCGGAGAAAGCTCACCAAGGTCATCTACCCAATAGATTTTCTTAAGAACATCGTCCATCGGAAGACCAACTGCTGCACCGGCCGGAGATACATGTTTAAAGGATGTTGCAGCCGGAAGACCTGTAGCCTTCTTAAGTTCGCTTACCAACTGCCAGCCATTAAATGCATCTAGTAAGTTAATATATCCAGGTCTTCCGCATAATACTGTGATCGGAAGATCTGTTCCGTTCTCCATAAAGATCCTGGACGGTTTCTGATTTGGGTTACATCCGTATTTTAATTCCATCTCATTCATCTCTAATCATACTCCTTTAAAGCATTTATTTGTTTTTATTGATGATTCTGGATTCGTATTTACCTGTTTCAATATCAATAAAACGTACAAACAGGGAAACTTTATTGTCCTCATTTAAGTTTTCCCAGATCATATTTGTAAAGGAATCGATATCGCCTTCGATCTCTACACGTTTTGGCTCACCTTCAAAACTTGGAAGCGGGTTTTCATTTCTTGCATATGTATGGATGAAACGTCCTTCTCCTGCAAGTGGATTCTCGTATGCAAATGTATAACGATTGTTTGCTTCCGGATTGCCATCACTGCTCTTTAAGATGGACATCGCATAATTGTACTTTCCGTTTTCAATGTGCATGATTCCGGAAATGCGAGGAGTATAGTTCGGACCATCCGGCTCATACTGACGGCATCTTAAGGACTGCTCGAATGTCATCTGTCTGTCCATACCGTCATAGATTGTATCTGTCTGATCACCATTAGTAACAATTGTTTTATTTCCAAGAACACGAACCGGTGCATAAATGATAAGGCTAGGATCTTCTAATTTAGCCGGATCATATGCCTGTGTGCGGATACCTGCTCCCTCTTCTACGAATACACGATTTCTGCTGTTTTCACTTCTGCCCATGATAAAGTAAGCAGTTACAGCAGTTTTACCATCTTTAGATTTACCAATCACAATACCTCTGCCCGGGTATGCATTGCCTTTTAATTCTTCTGCAAGAGATAATAATCTCATCGGAAGTTCCTCCTTATTAACATGTAGAATACACATTATTACTATCGGGACTGTGCCCATGTGTAAGCATATCACATTTTGCAGACAATGAAAACAGAAAAAAGTAAATTCTCTTACAGAAATTTAAGAATTATTATGTTTTTTGTCAGTTTATTTTCAAAGATTTATCTGCTATAATGATAAAAAAGATAAATAGGAGGAAAAATCCATGAGAAAACAGATTACATTACTTGCGATGCTGATAGTTTGTGCAGCGGTTTCTCTTGCCGGCTGTAAAAAAGATAAAGACGTCGATTTATCAGGTATCCATACAACGGCCGTTGAAACAACTCCTGTCGCTGAGTCTATGGCACCTGAAACAACTGCCGCGATCAAAATCGAAGCAAAGGAGACAACTGCAGCAGGAAAGGATGCTTCAGATGCATTAAGTGTCAGATCTCAGATCGCTACAGAAAAAAATGGTAAAGTTACGATCGAATATCCGATCCTTTCCAATCTTCGTGATGAAAAGACAACAGAGACAGTTAATAGCTTGATCAAAGACTATGCTACAAAGCTGTTGGCAGATTATAACTTAAATCCTGAAAAGGATAATGTAACCATCGCCTGCGATATTATCTCATTGGATCGCAGCAAAGCCATCTTATCATTTACAGGTTCTATGATGCCGGAAGGTGCCGCTCATCCGACAGGACTCTATTATACAATGACAGTGGATCTTTCGAAAGGTACACTCCAGGGTCTGACTGATTATGCGGACGCTTATACAATGGCTGGCTACATTCTCTCAGACGACTGCATTATCACAAAAGCTGAAGATAAAAAGGCCGCAAAAGAGTATTTAGAAACTATAACTATTGAAACACTTTGGGAAACATTAAAGAAATGTGATTTCACTTCCGGTTCCAAAGAATTCCCACAGTCCTTCTCATATGTAAATGAAGGTATCATTTATATTTCCGTACCGGTTCCTCATGCGATCGGTGATTACATCATTGTTGAATTCCATCCGGAAGGCAAGTAATAGGAAAAGCCTCTTGCAGTTTTATGCAAGAGGCTTTCTTAATATTATAAATTTAAAAAATCTTTACGATAATTTACTCCAAAGTACTCTGCGAGTTCTTTCATCTCAGAATCTTTGATCGTATTGATTCTAGGAAGATGTGCAGTTAACATATAAATCTGAGCAGCCTTTTCGACCGTCTCGATCAATCCAAATGTCTCATCTAATGTTTTTCCCGCACCATAAATGCCATGCATGCCCCAAATAACAAGGCGGAATTCTTTCATCTTTTCTGCAGTCGCTTCTCCAATGGAATTTGTACCACAGAGCATCCACGGAAGGACACCTACGCCATCCGGAAATACAACGATACATTCCGTACACATCTCCCACAAAGTATGAGTAAATTTCTTCTCATCCAGTTCGTGAACATAGTTCATCGCAAGTGTATAAGTCGGATGTGTATGCATAACAACACGGTTATCCAGATCAACCGAAAGTCTGGCCATATGGCTCATTAAATGTGCCGGAAGTTCGGATGTAAACTTACCTCCATCTTTATATCCCCATAGAAGTTCAGCTGTACAGCCATCATCTGCAATTTTAAAGATTCCAAGATTGGTTTCCGGATCATCCATCACATTTTTAAAATATTTACCTGTTCCTGTTACGATAAAGATCTTGCCAGCCAAAGCTTTTGCCTCAAACCCGATTGGTATCGTGCGAATAATAGAATGAATATCCAAATATTCAGCAACCTCATCCTCATTCAGCATCCAGCTGATGTTACCTCCATTGCGTTCATCCCATCCTAATCTGTACATATTCGCAGTCATTTTCTTCATTTCTTCTACGAACGGTGCTTTCAATATATCTTTCATCTTAATTACCTATTTATGATCTTTATTAGCAATTTCGCCTTGATTTTTGTAGATCGAGTTCTCTTTCACACAAATACGAACACTGGAAAGCGGATACACATTGCTGTTTCTTCCGATCACGGTACCCGGATTCAACACTGAACCACATCCGATTTCTGCATGATCTCCAAGCATTGCACCAACTTTCTTTCGTCCTGTTTCTAAATCTCCATCTTCTGTATGGATCTTAACAAGCCCTTTGTCAGCTCTTACGTTGGATGTAATAGAACCTGCGCCCATATGTGCCTTATATCCAAGGATCGAATCTCCTACGTAGTTATAATGCGGAACTTCAACAGAATCAAATAAGATTACATTTTTCAACTCTGTAGAATTACCAACAACAGCACCCTCTCCAATGATCGCATTTTCGCGAACAAACGCACAATGACGAACTTCGGCATTCTTTCCTACAATTACATTTTTTCCAAGATAGGCACTTAGAAATACCGTTGCTGTCTTATGGATCCATATATTGTTCTCACGATGGTCATATTCGTCTTTCGGAAGCTGCATACCAATTTTAATAATCGTATCTTCGATATGTGCAAGCACTTCCCAAGGATAACAATAAGATTCCATCAAATCTCTGGCAATCGTATGCTCAAGATCATAAAGATTTCGAATTTGTGTATCAATTATCTTCATGCCAAGATCCTCCAATTATTTTTTATAATATTGCGCTGCATCATCAAAATACGGTCGAAGCAGATATTGGTTGTTCGTCTGCTTCACACTGTTTGTACGAATCGCAACAAATCGCTCTAACTTTTCCATATATTCAGTCGGAGTGATACTGCCTTCAGCAACATAGGTTAATCCCTTCTCCCAACTGGCTGTCAGTTCCGGATTTAACAATTGTTTCATGGATGCACAGCAGACATCGAACACCATCTCTCCGAGCAAAGTCGGCGTAATAACCTGTGTTTTTTTAGCCAAAGACAAATACTGAATATTACAAAGCTTTTTCAAGATCTCAGCTCTGGTCGCACTGGTTCCGATACCGCTTCCTTTGATCTGTGCTCGAAGATCTTCATCCTCGATCAGCTGACCGGCATTTTCCATGGCAAGAATCATGGAACCTGATGTGTAGCGTTTAGGCGGAGACGTCTCTCCTTCTTTGATTTCCATGCCTCTCAGTGTTAATCTCTGGCCTTTCTTTAATTTGGCCAGCATAGCAAGTAAGGCATTTGATTTTTCATCCTGACTAAGGTCAATCTCTTGTTCGCTTTCATTCTCTTTTGCAGACTTTTTCGGAGCAACCGTCGCAACCTTCAGATAGCCCTCTTCCGCCAAAACTTTATAATTTGCAAAGAAATGTTCTCCCTGCTTTTCTATATGCAGAGAAAACTTCTGGTATACTGCCGCAGGATAAAATATGCTTAAGAATCGTCGTGCGATTACTTCGTAAACCTTCATTTGCAGTGATCCCAAATTGCGCATAGCTCCAAATCCCTGTCCGGTCGGAACGATCGCGTAATGATCTGTGATCTGTTTATCATTGACATAACGAGACTTCGATATTCCTTTAAATGTACCATCATTTAAGATTTCTTCTGCAAATCCGGAAAGAGGAGCAAAATTCCGTAAGCCACTGATGTTTTTTGCAATTTCTTTCGCTACTGCAGTTGATAAAACACGAGCATCGGTTCGCGGATACGTAACCAGTTTCTTTTCATAAAGCTCCTGGACAACTTTCAGTGTTTCGTCCGGACTGATTTTAAACATCTTCGAACAGTCATTCTGCAGTTCTGCCAGATTGTATAACAAAGGAGCATTCTTAGTCTCTTTTTTCTTTTCCAGACCGACAAGTGTGCCTTCCATGGGTTCCGCAGATAAAAATCCGATCAGTTCTTCTGCAGTCTTTCTCTCTTTAAAGCCGTTTTCTTTATATAACGCCGGAGTTCCGAAATACCTGGACCCTTCTATCGCTTTCCATTCTGCTGAAACTGTCATATCCTCTGTTCCGGGCACATCAAAGGTGCCAAGAACACGATAGAACGGAGTTTTAACGAAACTGCGGATCTCGCGCTCTCTGCGAACCACCATTCCAAGAACACAAGTCATAACACGGCCAACAGAAAGAACTGCTCTTTTTTCATGTAAATAAGAAGCAATTGCAGGACCATACTTTAAAGTCAGTACTCTGGAGAAATTGATTCCCATCAGGTAATCTTCTTTCGCTCTCAAATATGCCGACGCTGCAAGATTATCATACTCAGATAAGTCCTTGGCTTCGCGTACACCTCGAATGATCTCATCCTCTGTCTGCGAATCGATCCAGACGCGACGACGCTGTTTTCCTCTTACGTCTGCCTCCTGCTCGACAAGTCGGTAAATATATTCTCCTTCTCGTCCTGAGTCAGTACAAACATAAATGGTATCAACGTCTGCACGGTTTAAAAGTCCTTTCACAGTTTTGAACTGCTTTTTTACATCATCAATGATCTCATATTTAAATTCTTTCGGGAGAAATGGAAGGGTATCCATACTCCAGCGTTTTAATGCCGGATCATAGACATCGGGATAACTCATGGTTACAAGATGTCCAACACACCAGGTAACAATGGCATGTTCCGATTCGATATAGCCGTCACTTTTTCTTCCGTTGATCTTTAAAGCCTTTGCAAACTCCTGGGCAACACTTGGCTTCTCTGCAATAAATAATGATTTACCCATTCATTTCCTTTCTTTACGAACTCAGTCGACAACGGCCAGAGAACAGTTCCCTGGCCGTCATAATCAATTATCGTTCACTTTTCGGAGCAATATAGCCCTGTTTTGTAAGAAGTTCTGCGCAAAGAACTGCACCACCAGCCGCTCCACGAATTGTGTTATGGGACAGGCCGATAAACTTCCAGTCATAAATTGTGTCTTCTCTGAGACGGCCAATGGAAGTACCCATACCATTCTCAAAATCAACATCTGCCTGAACCTGCGGACGGTTCTCTTCTTCCAGATACTGGATGAACTGCTTCGGAGCACTCGGAAGCTCAAGTTCCTGCGGAAGACCTTTAAAAGTAACAAGCTTTTCGATCAGCTGCTCTTTTGTTACCGTTTTTCTAAATTTCACAAACGCTGCTGCTGTATGACCGTTTAATACCGGAACACGAATACACTGACATGTAATCTTCGGCTCTGTAGCCGGAACGATCGTACCGTCTACGATCTTACCCCAAAGACGAAGCGGCTCTTTCTCACTCTTCTCTTCCTCTCCGCCAATGTACGGAATTACATTTCCGATCATCTCCGGCCAATCCTGGAAATTCTTACCTGCACCGGAAATTGCCTGGTATGTAGTTGCAACAACCTCATACGGTTCAAATTCTCTCCACGCAGTTAATGCAGGAGCATAGCTCTGGATGGAACAGTTTGGTTTTACTGCAATGAAACCATTGGTTGTTCCAAGTCTTTCTTTCTGGAATTTAATTACATCCATATGCTCCGGGTTAATCTCCGGAACTACCATCGGAACGTCCGGTGTCCAGCGATGAGCACTGTTGTTTGAAACAACCGGTGTTTCAGCTTTTGCGTAGGCCTCCTCGATCGCACGGATCTCTTCCTTAGACATGTCTACTGCACTAAATACAAAATCAACAGTGGAAGCTACAGCTTCTACATCATTTACATTCATTACAATCAGATTTTTTACAGCATCCGGCATCGGAGTATCCATCTTCCAACGTACGCCTACTGCTTCTTCATATGTTTTACCTGCAGAACGAGGGCTGGCTGCTACAGTTACCACCTCATACCACGGATGATTTTCTAATAAAGAGATAAATCTCTGTCCAACCATACCGGTCGCACCAAGAATACCTACTTTTAACTTCTTGTTCATAACTCCACTCCTTTTACACGCTAAATCAATAGCAAATCGAATTGGTCTTATCCTATCGCAAATGACGGGAAAAATCAAGACCTTTTGCTTCCTTTTCCATCTCGTTTTGCTAATTTCAAACGGTTCAAATGGACTTCTTTTTCTTTATATAAGATCACTGTTTCAATTCCGACAAGATACACCTGTTCCAGCGTATCTTTTTTCTCAAGTTTCATACCTCTTACACCTCGGGTATTCTTCTTAAGCAGCGGTACTTCTTCCATAGAGAACTTGAGGAACATACCATCTTTGGACTGAAGAACGATCTCTGTTTCATCTTCAACAAAACGAATCACAGCCACTTTATCCTCGTCAGCCAGTTTTGTCGCTGCAACCATACGATTTGCAGTTACAAACTCTTCTCCAGATACCACTTTCACAAGTGCCTGTTCTGTTGCAAACAGGAATTTCTTCGACACCAGATCGTTAGAAGCACAGCATAAAAGGATACGTTCTTTGGAACCGTCAAATTTACTGATGTTATCGATAGGAACACCTTTATCTTTTACTTTTCCAGCCGGAATATCAGCCACTTTTACCTGATGGAGATTACCGAGATCTGTAAACAAACAGATCTTGTCATCTGTCATGATCGGCATCACATGAATATTTTCATTCTTCACAGATTCTGCATTTCTGTCAAAAATTGACTTATCCAAAGTTTTGCAATATCCAAAACGATCCATAACGAAGATCACTTCTTTAGCTGCCTCTTTTTCTTCCACATAAACAACCTGCTCGCTGTCCTCGATCACAGTTCTTCTCGGCTCTGCAAACTCTGCCTTGATCGCATCGAGATCTTCTTTGATCACGATATCCATATTTTTCTGATTGGATAAAATATGGCGATATTCTCGGATTTTTCTCAATGTCTCCTTGTACTGTTTCTGAAGTGCAAGAATCTCAAGGCCGATGAGCTTATACAGACGCATCTCGAGGATCGCCGTTGCCTGACGCTCTGTGAAATGAAGCTGTTTCGCATCTTCCTCAAATCCCGGCATGCGGAATTTGATATTTTCTGTATTACCTGTCATAAGACAGTCTTTTGCATCCTTCATGTTTTTAGAACCACGAAGTACTGCAATGATCAGATCAATGACATCACATGCTTCAATAAGACCTTCCTGAACTTCCTTCTTTTCCAGCTCTTTTGCAAGAAGCACATTATACTTCTTTGTAAGGTTCTTATACTGGAATTCCATGAACGTATTCAGGATCTGTTTCAAATTCATGGTCTCAGGGCGCCCGTCATCGATCGCAAGCATATTGACACCAAAGGTATCTTCCAGTTTTGTTTTCTTATATAAAATGTTTTTGATTTTATTGACGTCCGCATCTTTTTTCAGTTCCAGAACAATACGAATACCTTCTTTACTGGACTGGTTAGAAATATCAACGACATCCGGAAGTTTACGGCTCTCAACCAGATCTGCAATGTCTTGCAAGAATTTGTTGATACCTGCTCCGATCATCGTATATGGGATCTCGGTAATAACCAGTTTATCTCGGTCAGTTTTTCTTCGTCCTAACTCAACATCTACTTTTCCGCGAATCTTGATCTTACCCATACCTGTCTCGTAGATTGGAAGAAGATCACTTTTATTTGAAATAATACCGCCGGTCGGGAAATCCGGACCCGGAAGATATTCCATCAGATCCTGCACAGTCAGAAGTCTGTTATCAATATATGCTTTTACTGCATCGATCACTTCACCCAGATTGTGCGGCGGTATACTGGTGCTCATACCAACTGCGATACCCTCTGCACCATTGATGAGAAGGTTTGGCACACGAACCGGAAGAACCTCCGGTTCTTTTTCTGTTTCATCGTAGTTGGATACAAAATCAACGGTTTTATCTAAATCTTTTAAGTAAACTTCTTCGGCAAACTTTTTCAGTCTTGCCTCTGTGTATCGCATGGCAGCAGCTCCATCTCCCTCGATAGAACCGAAGTTACCATGACCATCAACAAGAGCCATGCCTTTCTTAAAATCCTGGGACATGACTACCAGGGTCTCATAAATCGAACTGTCACCATGCGGGTGATATTTACCCATGGTATCTCCGACAATACGCGCAGATTTTCTGTGCGGTTTGTCATGATCCAGATGAAGTTCACTCATATCGTAAAGGACACGTCTCTGTACCGGCTTTAAACCATCCCTTGCATCCGGGATCGCTCTGGCGGTAATGACGCTCATCGAATAGTCCAGATAGCTTTTCTGCATCTCTTCGGAATATTCGGTTCTCAGTATCTTCTCTGCCATTGTCTGTTACTCCTTAAGCATCGATCTCTGCTTCATCAGCATGATCATAAATAAACTTTCTGCGCGGCGGTACGTCACTTCCCATCAGAAGCTCTGTTACCTCGCTAGCCATACGTGCATCTTCAATCTCTACGCGTTTCAACACACGGTTCTCCGGATTTAATGTTGTCTCCCAGAGCTGATCCGCATCCATCTCGCCTAGACCTTTATATCTCTGAAGCGTAAATTCGCCTTTGTGATTTCTCTTATAGTCTTCCAATGCCTTATCATCATAAAGGTACTGTTCTTCACCTTTTTTAGGCATCACCTTATAAAGCGGAGGCATGGCAATATATACATGACCGTTATAAATGAGTTCCGGCATAAAACGGTACAGGAATGTCAGCAATAACGTATCAATATGGCTTCCATCCACGTCCGCATCGGTCATAAGAATGATCTTATCATAACGGAGTTTGCTGATATCAAAGTCATTTCCGTATCCTTCGGAAAATCCGCATCCAAAGGCATTGATCATCGTTTTGATCTCCGCATTGGCCAAAACTTTATCCATGGAAGCTTTCTCTACGTTCAGGATCTTACCGCGGATCGGCAAGATTGCCTGGAACTGTCTGTTTCTGCCCATCTTTGCAGAACCACCCGCAGAGTCACCCTCTACAATAAAGATCTCACACTTCGCAGGATCTCTGCT
>JAFYOD010000112.1 GCA_017556515.1 Lachnospiraceae bacterium | reverse complement strand
CTTTATGCATAATTGGTTCTTCTGTCCAGTTTCCCATATTTTTTGCCTCTGCTTTATTTGATTTTATTAAAGAATTTGGGCTACCTATCCAATCAAGCTACTCATTTCCAAAAATCATTGGGACAGATTCCTTACATTTTTACTTTAATGTCCCAATATTGAAGTTTTATATATCAAATATGAGCTTATATCCTGAGTTTCTGAAGTCACTTGCGTATTAATCAAGATAACTTGGCAAGCAAAAGTCCCATAAATGTCAAGTGTTTCCAAAAAGAACCATAGAATTCCGTCGGTACTTGGCGCTGTATTTTAGCGCCTTAGTACCGTTACGCAATTCTCTGAACGAAAGTGTGTTCTTTTGGAAATTCCTAGCATTTATGGGACTCTTTTGTTACCAAGTTAACTCAATTAAATCCACACTTAATTTACTTCCACAATCTCTACACCTGAAATGTTTGTTGTAAACTCAGCATCTGTATACACTTTATGAACCGTGTATTCCTCTACTTTCACGATTGCATCTTCGAGCAGGTCAGAAATATCTTCTCTAAGATCACGATTATAACGGAATACAAGAGTTCTTTCTTCAAATCCTGTTTCTTCGTTATAAACCAGCTCAGAGCTTCCATCCCATTCGTTGAATACTTCCTCGCCCATAATGAGTTTCACATTAGATGGAGCGAAATCACCTGCGGAAGTCATCGTAACGTTGATATTGAAAATGCCTGTAGAAATTTTTGTTGTTTCGATGTTTGTAATTTCAAATTTTACTTCTCCACAAGCTGTCGGTCCTAATTCCTCAAGAATATCGATCTGTGCACCGATTTCTAACGGAGCAGCCGGTTCCTTGCTTGTAGCGATCGGATGCCACCATTCCGGAGCTTTTACGTAAATCGTTTCCGGTAATTTTGTTTTTTCGTAAACAAAGAAATAGGAGCCATCTTCCGATACGATCCCCGGCTTCTCTTCTTCTACTTCGCCGCCTTCGATGATTACCAGAAGTTCTGTAAACGCAGAACTTTTATCTGCTTTCTGCTTAATCTCTTTTTCAAATGCCGCATCCTTTGCAACCCTGATCGGTCCCATCAAAACAGCGCCTTTTTCAAAGTCATGATACGTCGCATTTAAGATCAGCTGATCCGGTGCGATCAGACCGGAAATTAATTTTACCAGTACGAAGATCACTGCGATCGCAGCAACCGTCAACGGCAAAATCTTCATATATACCTGCAGGAGCGGATTATTCTCCTGCATCTCTTCTCTCATTTTTCCCATGATGTATCGTCCTCATTTTCTATTTGGATTTTGATCAGCCGTATACTTTTTCACCGCCGACATAAGTCGCAGTTACTTTTGCATTCAAGATATCTTCATCCGCACATGTCAACAGGTCAGTATCCAGGATAATAAAGTCTGCATACATGCCGGCTTTGATCATACCCTTCACATCTTCATCAAAGGACGCATACGCTCCTGCAGCTGTGTAGCCATAAAGTGCCTGCTCACGGCTTAAGATCTGATGCGGCCAAGCAGGTCCGTTACCCTTTGTATCGCATCCTGTTGCCGCACAATAGATTCCGCGCATCGGATTAAAATCTTCTACCGGACAATCTGTTCCAAACGGAGCATGCACACCACTCTCGATGTAATCTTTCCATGCATAAGATGTGCTTCCAAGCTCTTTACCTACGCGATCAAAAACAATATGCATATCGTAATCAATAAATACCGGCTGAATATATGCGATCACATCCAACTCTTTGAATCGACGGATCTGCTCTTTGTCCGTAATCTGACAATGTACGATACCATGACGCGGGTGTACATATGGCATCTCTTTTCTTGCACGTTCAATCGCATTTAAACACATCTCTACCGCACCGTCACCAATCGCATGTAACGCTGCTGCCATGTTATGTCTATGCGCTTTCATAACGAGATAATCCAGTTCCTCCTGGCTGTCGTAGATTGCCAGACCGCAAGTCGTCTGATCATCCTTATATGGTTTTCTCATCAGTGCAGTACGCGCTCCCAGAGAACCGTCTGTCAGGATCTTTACACAGGAAATCTTAAAGCTTCGGTTTCCATAGCTGTCATCGAATCCTTTTTCATCAAAGAACTCGTCAATAGTCTCCTTCTCTGTCAAAAGAGCCTGCTCCGCAATACGAACCTTCATTCTGCCCTGCTCCGTTGCCTCACGGATCAGTGCCATCATCTCATAGGCTCTTCCATCCGGTGTATATTTAAAATCATCGGACTGAATGCTGGTAATACCTGCCGCAAACAGATCTTCCTGACATTCCACCATCATATCCAGAAGGTCCGTTAACCCCGGAGCCGGAAGGTTTGCCTTGATATCATCAAAGACATTTTCCTTGATCACACCATTCGGCGTTCCATCCGGATAAGTCTCTGCAAATACACCGTACTGTCCCACACTTTCCTTTGTGAAACCTAAAAGTTCCATCGCTTTGGAGTTCATAACTGCGATGTGGAAACAAGTACGCATGATGATCATCGGATACTCTGTTGTAACGGTATCCAGGTCATTGGAGTTCGGAAAACGTTTTTCATCAGTAAAATAGTCCTGATTCCAGCCTTCACCAGTCAGCCACAGACCGCTGTTTCTATCGTACTGATTTGCAAAACCTTCTTTCATACGGTCCAGAACTTCCTGTAAAGAAGTACATCCGGACAAATTCACTGCACTCTTTTTTGCTTTCGCATAATGGAGATAATGCATATGACTATCGTTGAAACCCGGCATTAAAAAATGACCGTTTCCATCTAAGATCTCTACATCTGTCTCATTGCATGCTTCCAGATATTCTCTGGCCCCGTCTTCTGTTCCTACATATGCAAAAAAATCGCCAACGATCACTGCTGCTTCTGCATGCGGATTCGCAGCATCCATGGTCGCGATCTTTGCGTTTTTAATTAAAATTGCCATTGTATATTCCCTCTTTTTTCAAAATCTGCCGTTCTAACTAGTATACGATAGACCGCCTTTGAATGCAAGACTCCCTCGCCAGTTCTTTGTAAAACTGACGAGGGAGCGACACCCATTTTTATATCTCTGCTTCCGTCTGCTGCACGTTCTCACGCGTTGCATCCACAAGCCTGATCGTTCTATTTTCTACTTTTACAATGCTGAACACAAATCCGCCAAAATGAATATCTTTGTCATTTTCCCTTGGTAAATGCCCAAGTCGGGATGTCAGGAAGCCATTAAGTGTATCAAAGTTTTCCTTATCCTGCTCTTCAAATTCAATCCCGAGTGTATCCTCCAGGTCTACCAGCAGCGAAGTTCCCGCAAGCTGGAATGTATTGTTGTCTGCAGAAACAATATCCATTTCTTCCTCATCGTATTCATCCATGATGTTGCCTACGATCTCTTCCAGAATATCCTCCATAGTCACCAAACCGGCTGTCTGACCATACTCGTCGATCACGATCTCCATATGGATCTTTTCGGATTTCATCTCTCTGAACAGAGCATTGATATTCTTATGCTCCGGAACAAAGTGCGGTTCTCTAAGGAGTCCTGCGATCTCACAGATCGGCTGCTTTAAGTACTCGGAAATCTCTGCAAAATAAAGCACGTCTCTCATATGAAGGATACCGATAATATTGTCAATGTCTTCGCCGTACACCGGAAGTCTGGAGTTGATCGATTCCTTTACAATGAAGTCCATTGCCTCCTTCAAAGTTACCGTCCCCTCAAGGGCAACAATATTCATTCGATGAGTCATAATGTCAGAAGCAACTTTGTCATCAAACTCAAAAATGTTTGTGATCATCTCTGCTTCGCTGGCTTCTAATACACCTTGGTCATGACCTTCGTTTACCATGTACATAATATCCTGCTCCGTTACCTTATCATCTTTCGCATGGGTATCGATCCCGGCGATGATCAGAATGATATGGGATACATACTCCATCGTTGCAGTAATCGGTGCACAGATTTTCATAAAAAGATCAACGATCGAAAGTACTTTATAACAAAAACGGATCGGACTCTTCATTGCCAGCCATTTTGGAATAATAATACCGAAACATACCAGTACAAAAGATAATACTGCGATCGCCAGCACATAGGCAATCATATTCACAGCCACGGCCGGCACTGTCTCAATGTTCGGGATCTTCCAAAGAATATGTTTTGCATATTCTACAATATAAGGAAGAGAACTTCCTCCCATTGCAAGGCTCAATACCATCGTGATCAACTGATTGGTCTGGACAAATCCATGTGGATTTTCCCGGATATGTAAAAGACGCTCAGCCTTTTTATTTCCCTCGTCCTTTTCATCCTCCAGTGCACTGGTATTCAGTTCCTGGATGGCTGCACCAAAACCATAGATCAGATAATAAATAACAAACGCTGCTCCTAAAAGCAAGATTCCAATCCACGAATTACCATCGTCCATTGTAAAATAAAACTCTCCTTTTCTTTGCAAATTTAAGCATAACGTTGTAAATATAGCATTTCAGAAACGGTTCGTCAACTGTCTTCTCACTTCGGTTATGTAAGAAGTTCAAGGCTGACTTTTAATGCAGCATTGACTCTTTCCTGCAAATCACCTTCTATATGACAGATTTTTTCACGAAGTCTCTGCTTGTCAATCGTACGAAGCTGCTCCAATAAAATTACAGAGTCTTTCACCATATCACAGTCTCTGGAGGATAATTCTACATGGGTCGGAAGTTTCGCTTTGTTCATTTTTGAAGTGATAGCCGCACAGATAACAGTCGGACTATGCTTGTTCCCTATATCGTTTTGTATAATAAGAACCGGCCGCACTCCCCCTTGTTCGGAGCCTACGACCGGTCGTAAATCTGCATAATAAATATCTCCACGTCTGATAATCAATCGTTTCACTCTCCGCTTTCGGTTTTTCTGTACCGATAGTATTGACATCCTACGATTAAGTTATGCAGAACAATGTACTTTTGCCCATTATTTCAGGATCAGAATCCTTCATATTCACACGTTTCACTCGTCTGTGTTCCTACAACGTTTCCATTTTTCATATACAAACGCGGAACTCGCTTTCCGATCACACACGGAATCTCATAATGGAAACCGCCGCAGGATCCTGCCAGTTCTTCCATAGAAATTTCCTGCTCCCCATCTCTTCCCAAGAGAGTAACCATAGTACCTTCCACAGCCTCCGGAACATCCGTCAGATCGATCATCAACTGATCCATGCACACTCTTCCAAGGATCGGAACTCGTTTTCCACAAACCAGCACGTGTCCTTTTCCTGAAGCATTTCTCGGATAACCGTCTGCATATCCGATTCCTACGGTTCCAACAGTCATGTTTTTTCCTGCCACAAAAGTTCCGCCATAGCTCACGGCACTTCCTGCTTCAATTTCTTTTATATATGTAATAAAGCTTTTCAGTTCCATTGCCGGAACGATCTTCATCTGATCTTTATCCACTTCATCCGATGGATATAAGCCATAAATAGTAATTCCTGCACGAACGGCATCCATATATGCCTCTTGTAATTCCATGATACCGGCACTATTGGAGCAGTGCACGATCGGCACCCTTACATTACGCTCTTCCAGAACTTCTCTGAACTTCATAAACTTTTGAAGCTGCTTCTCCGTATATGATTTATCCACCTCATCGGCTCTTGCAAAATGAGTAAACATACCGCAAATCTCAATCCCCTGAAGCTGTGAGATTTCCTTCACACAATCTGCAGATTTTTCATTTGGAACAAGACCGATTCGATTCATCCCGGTGTCCACTGCGATATGCACTTTTGCCTTTTTTCCCATAGCCAGAGCCAGCTCTGATATTTGTTTAGCCTTATCAGTCTGGAATACCGTCATAGAAATATCCTGACTGATGATTTCCTTATAGCTTCCGAACGGAGCCACACCAAGAATCAAAATATCTTTTGTAATCCCATATCTGCGAAGCTGGAATGCTTCCTCCGCAGTCGCTACCGCATAAGCAAATACGTAAGGATCGATGGTTTTTGCTACCGGAATGGCACCATGACCGTATCCGTCTGCCTTTACCACACCGAACATCTTTGTTCCCGGAGCCAGTTTCGCCTGCATGACTTTCATATTTTCTTCAATGCGGTCCAGATGAATCTGGGCAAACGCACGCTCAAACTGTCTCATTGATAACCTCCCCTATACAATCTGCAAGTTCTCCCGCCAATACAGAATGTACGCCATATTTTCGTGCAGCCGTCTCTCCTGCCAAACCATGAACATAAACACCGAGAGACGCCGCGTCACATTCATCCATACCAAGTCCCAGCAATCCTGCGATCACACCACAAAGTACATCTCCGGATCCGCCTTTTGCCATGGACGCCGATCCGCTTGTATTCACAAAAAGTTTACCGTCTTTTCTTGCGATCACAGTTGCCGCATCTTTGAGGACACAAGTCACCCCATACTGTTCTGCCATTTCACGGGCCGTATCGATCAGCGAATCGCGGATCCCATCCACTGGTTTTCCGGAGAGTCTGGAACATTCCATCAGATGTGGTGTTAAAATAATATTTTCTGTAAAGAAATTCTTTAAATATGGATATCTGGCTGCCAGATTGATCGCATCTGCATCCAGCACGATCGGAACGTATGCGTGCTCCAGCACTGCTTCCACCAACAAACGACTTGATTCTTCTGTACCAAGACCAGGACCAAGCACGATCACATCTGCCCAATCCGTCTGTTTCCTGATATATTCTTTGAATGCTCCGGACTCATTGACAGCCCAATCCGTCGAATACGTTGCAAGGATCGCCTCCGGGATCTTTTCATGAATCGTATTACGATTTTCTTCTACAGTCAGTACCTTTACCAGGCCTGCCCCGGTCCGATATGCAGCTTTTGCAGCAAAATACGCAGCTCCCGCCATATTTTTCGTTCCTGCCGCGATCAAAATCTTTCCATAATTCCCCTTATGAGAATACGAATTTCTTTTCGGTATCCGTTTCAGATCCTCTTTCGTATGCGCCAAAGCATACGCTTCTGCAGTATTTTTGTCAGTCGGAACAAAACCAATCTCCGCTGTGATCACCTTTCCACTGTATTCACGCCCAGGAAATAATACATGCCCCAGCTTCATCTCGCCAAATGTCACTGTCTTATCTGCACAAACCGTACATCCAAGAATTTCTCCACTGTCAGAATCAATTCCGGATGGAATATCCACAGAAACAACTTTTGCACCATAGTTTTCTTTCTGTGTCGAGATCAGCTTAATCAGTTCTTCATATGCTCCCTCAATCGTTCTTTTTAGTCCAATCCCAAATACTGCATCTATGACCACATCACAACGATCTGACGAAATATCGCCGGAATGCAAAATCGGAATCCCAAGCTTTTCTACAATCGATAACTGGATTTCCATCTCGTCACTCATTCTTCCATCCACAGAAGGAAGGATCACTGCTGTAGAATATCCACGCAAATGCAGAATACGCGCTGCTGCCACACCATCTGCACCATTGTTGCCCAATCCGCAGACGGACCAGATCTTGTACCTTGAAGAAGTCGCCCCACAGTATTTCTCTGCACATAAGTTTTCAGCTTCATTTGCCACTTCCAGAGCCGCACGTTCCATCAACACCAGCGAAGGGATCCCGTACTCGTGAATGGAACGCATATCAATATCTTTCATTTCTCTTCCTGTTACCAGATATCTCATGCACGTTCCCCCTCTCCAACAGCAAATGCCATAGCAAATTGTGCGGTATCAGAAATCGAAACCTCAATCCTGTTAATCTGTTTCTCACAAGCTATTCTCTCAGCATTTCCGTGAAGAACTACATACGGTTTGCCAAGTTCATCTCTCAACACTTCTACATCCTTTGGCATAAATGTTCGGAATCCGGTCCCCAACACCTTAGCGACTGCCTCTTTCACAGCAAAAGTGCCGGCAAGCACAGATATCCTTCCATCTGCCTGCCGGCGCTCCTCTTCCGTATATACACGCACTAAAAAGGCCTCTTTTTCACAGGCCTTTTTCATGCGTTCAATTTCGATCAGATCACAGCCAACTCCAGTTAACATGTTACTTTATCCCGTCTACTTTCCTGCTGGTTTTAAACTTCCTTCTCCAGGCGTTCTTTCTCTTTTCTTTCACGTTCGTCCATCATGCTGCTTACACGGTAAGAAAGACGCATCAGACTGTCGGAAAGATGTACATTCTCTACCACTACATCTTCCGGAACACTGAGATCCATATGAGCAAAGTTCCAGATTGCTTTGATTCCCGCATTTACAAGGCGTTCCGCAATCTCAGGAGCTTTGGATTTCGGGATTGTAAGAGCAGCGATCTGAACTTCATTTTCGATAATGAACTGCTCCAGATCATCGATTCCGCGGATCTCTACACCACGTACAACAAGACCGATCAGTCTCGGGTTAATATCAAACATACCCTTGATCATGAATCCACGCTTTTCAAAGTTCGCGTAGTTAGCGATCGCCTGTCCCAGATTACCTGCACCAATGATAATAATATTATGCTGTCTATCGATACCAATAATCCTTGCGATCTCATTGTAAAGGTATCTGACATTATAGCCATATCCCTGCTGTCCGAAACCGCCAAAATTGTTTAAATCTTGACGAATCTGAGAAGCTGTAACCTTCATCCTGGCACTCAGTTCATTGGATGAGATACGCTCAATACCTTCCTCCATCAAGTCTCCAAGATATCTATAGTATCTAGGCAATCTTGCAATAACTGCCTTAGAAATCTGTCTTTCATCTGTCATAATTCTTTCACCTTTCTCACGTGGACTTTAGTTGCTCCACACACCAGCACCTGTAATTATTATAACATATTGCTCCTATTTGTCAAATCATTGTCAAACAATTTGATAAAATATTGACAATTAAACTGGTAAATTTTGTATACTTTTCCTAAAATCCTCTCATGTAAAAGAAAAAAAAGACAGACAGTCTTTTCTCAAAGATTCTGTCTGTCTTGATCTATTACAGTTTTTCTACCATATCTGCTGCGTTCTTTAAGAACTCTGCCTCAATGTACTCTACAGTACCTTCATCCACATGGCCTGCCATCTGCGGACGGATCGGCATCTGAGCAAGAACCTTCAGGCCGTGCTGCTCTGCAACTTCCTCGATATGGCTCTCACCAAATACGGAAATCTTTTTGCCGCAATCCGGACACTCTAAGTAGCTCATGTTCTCAACAAGACCGATGATCGGAATATCCATCTTTTTCGCCATATTTACTGCTTTCGCAACAATCATGGAAACAAGATCCTGCGGAGATGTAACGATAATGATACCGTCAACCGGAAGAGACTGGAATACTGTAAGCGGAACGTCACCTGTTCCCGGCGGCATATCTACAAACATGTAATCGATGTCTTTCCATAATGTCTGATTCCAGAACTGTTTTACCACACCTGCAACGATCGGACCTCTCCAGATAACCGGATCTGTCTCATTGTCAAGAATCATGTTGGCAGACATGATCTCAATACCTGTATTGGACTGGGCCGGGATCATCAGTTTGCCATCCGGTGTTACGTATGCCATCTGGTGGATACCAAATGCCTTCGGAATGGACGGACCTGTGATATCTGCATCAAGGATACCTACACGGTAACCCTTTGCACGCATCTGGCAAGCCATAAGGGAAGTAACCATAGACTTACCTACGCCGCCCTTACCACTAACGATACCAATCACTTTCTTTACAGAACTTCTCGGATCTAATTTCTCGATAAAATCAGCCTTATTCATCTGCTGCTGGCCCGCTGTCTGTCTGCTGCTGCAGTTTGCTGTACAGGAACCACAGTCATGGCTGCAATTTTCTGCTGTATTGCTCATGTAAATTTCCTCCAGTTTCTATCTTTCATTTTAATAATCTTCAAGACCGGTTGCGATCAGTTCACAGATTGCCTCCAATGCTGCTTCCTCATCTTCTCCGGTACACTGTACCTCTACGATCGCGCCACACTTTACGCCGGAAGCCATCACGTTGAGTACGCTCTTTGCGTTGATCTCTTTATCTTTATGTAAGATCATAATCTTGGACTTAAACTTCATGGAAGCCTGACACAAAATACCTGCCGGGCGAAGATGAAGGCCGGTCGGATTGACGATCTCGATTTTTCTAGACTGCATTGATGCACCTCTCCTTCCTAATAAAGGATTCTATAATAGAATCCGGGGAATGTCAAGGCGTGGCCTGTTTGGAATACACACAGCCACAGTAGTTCTGGCGGTACAGATCATGTTCTTTAGACAACTCTGTAGAACGTTTATAACCATTCTTTTTCTTAAAATCAGAGTTTAAAAACTTCACCCCATATCGTTCTCCCATCTCTTCACCGATCTGATTCAAACGTTCTGCATCTTTCAACGGACTGATCGTAAGAGTGGTTGTAAAGTAGTCATACTCACCTTCTTTTGCAAGTCTTGCAGACTCCTCCAAGCGAAGTTTAAAACATTCTGTACATCTTGCTCCACCCTCCGGTTCTTTTTCAAGACCTCTGACCGTTTCATAGAAAACTTCCGGGCGGAATTCTCCTTTTACAAGACGGATCTGATGCTTGACCCCGGCTTCATTTAATTCTCGGATCAGGCGCTCCTGCTCATTGACACGGTCTTCATATTCAGAATCCGGGAAAATATTCGGATTATAATAAAACACGGTAATCTCAAAATAGTTGGACAGATATTCCAAACAATAGCTGCTGCAGGGGGCACAACAGCTGTGAAGAAACAGGCTTGGAACCATACCCTCGCGTTCTAATCGTTCGATCAGCTTATCCAACTCTTTCTGGTAATTTCTCTTATTCATATTTCCCTCATGTTTTTCCTGCAATTTCAGAAAAAGGACAGCCGGATCGCTCCTGCTGCCCTTATCATTCTGTTTTCTCTCAATTACAGGAAATCACGGATGCGTTTACTGCGAACCGGATTTCTCAGTTTTCTTAATGCCTTAGCTTCGATCTGACGAATACGCTCTCTGGTTACGTTGAACTCTTTGCCAACCTCTTCCAGTGTTCTCGGATGTCCGTCTTCCAGACCAAAACGAAGAACGATAACCTGACGCTCACGCTCTTTCAGATCTCCGAGAAGAGCATCGATATGCTCTTTTAACATCACGTTCTCTACGTTTCCTTCCGGAGTTACCGCATTGCTGTCGGCAACGAAATCGCCAAGGTTGGAATCATCCTCCTCACCGATCGGAGTTTCTAAGGAAGCTGGTTCTCTGGCGATCTGCATGATCTCCATAACTTTATCCTCTGTCATCTCGAGAGCTTCTGCAAGTTCTGTCACGGACGGCTCGTATCCTAACTCCAATGTCAGTTTTCTCTGCATCTTGGACATCTTGTTGATAGTCTCTACCATATGAACCGGTACTCGGATCGTTCTTGCCTGATCTGCTAACGCTCTTGTTACAGACTGTCTGATCCACCAGGTAGCATATGTACTCAGCTTATAACCTTTTGTATAGTCGAATTTTTCTACGCCCTTAATCAGACCCAGGTTACCTTCCTGAACCAGATCCAGGAAACTCATACCACGACCGGTATAACGTTTTGCGATACTTACTACCAGTCGCAGGTTCGCCTCGATGAGACGCTCTTTCGCATACTCATCACCTTCGGCTTTTCTCTTTGCAAGTCTCGTCTCTTCCTCTGCTGAAAGAAGCGGGACAGTACCAATTTCCTTCAGATACATACGAACCGGATCTTCAGTTCCGATTCCTTCAAGAAGATCGATCGCCTCAAGGTCGATGTCTTCTTCCATTTTGTCGCCTGAAAAATCGTCATCAACATCATCCAGAAGTAATGAATCATCATCCACAAGCAATGTGTCATCGATTATCGTCGGAACTACAACAATATTGCTGTTTTCGAGATAACTATAAATTTCGTCCATCTGCTCCGGACCGAGGTTGTCTGCCGCGAAGAAATCATTGATCTCGCCTGCATCCAATGCGTTCTGTTTTGACTTTGCCAGCTCGACAAGTTTTTTAAGTTTTTCTAAAAATACTGCTTTTTCCACTTTTTCTGCCCTTTCGATTGAAGGTTGTGAAATATTAGGCAGGCTAAACTGCCCCATGGTCTTTTATTATATAACATTCTACTACATTTTTCAACAAGTTTATGAACGATTTTTGTAGTTTTTTTATTTTCTTTCACGATCCTTCAAACAAAAAGATTCCTTATTTTTCAAATCGTTTTATCAAAAATTCCTTATACGCTGCAAATGCATTAGGGATCGGATATCGATCTTTTAGTTCCTCAAACTCTGCCAAAATAAAATCCTCCGGACGATCACCTGACAGCCGACTCGGAATCTTTGTGATCGGGATCCGATAACCATTCATGTGCCATTCCACATGACTGAAAATATGCTTTGCCTCGGGAAGTTTCTCCGGAGTTATCGGCTCATCAAAAAGTTCCGACAGTTCTTCCGATCCCAGTTTTCCCGGAACACTGATAAACTCGTAAAGAGACGCTAATAATCCTTCCTCTCCACGTTTTCTTATGGCTATTCTCTCCCCATATTGAAGGATTAATACAGTCTTCTCTTCTATTTTCCGTTTCTTTTTCGGAGTTTTTACCGGAATTTCTCCGATCAGATCTTCCTCTCTGGCTGCACATACGGTATAAAACGGGCAGGAGTCACAAAGCGGTGCTCCGTTTGGAACGCAAACGATGGCTCCGATCTCGATCAAAGCCTGATTAAAATCTCCGGCCTCTCCTTCTTGAATGACCTCTGAAACAAGCCCTTCCATCTTTTTCTTTGTGGACTGCTTTAAGATATCATCTCTACTTCCGCAGACTCTGGAGAGAACACGAAGAACATTTCCGTCCACGGCCGGTGCAGGAATCTCATAAGCGATCGATGCAATGGCGCCTGCCGTATAGCTTCCGATTCCCGGAAGATCCAAAAGTTTCTCGTGAGAATTCGGAAGGCTTCCTCCGTACTGTTCTACAATGACACCTGCTGCCTTCTTTAAATTCCGTGCACGGCTGTAATACCCAAGACCTTCCCAGCATTTCATCAGTTCATCGTCCGGTGCAGAAGCTAAGGCTTCCACCGTCGGGAAATGTTCCATAAATCGGAAAAAGTATGGCTTCACTGCCTCTACTCGAGTCTGCTGCAGCATAATCTCGGAAATCCAGATCCGATAAGCATCTTTATTTTTTCTCCAAGGGAGATCTCGCTTATGCTCGCGATACCAGGAAAGAAGCGGGCCATAAGCGAAAGCAAGACGCTCTTTGTCTGAGAGCTTTTTACCCTCAGCAAACAGCGTCTGTAATCCTTCATAAGGGGATGGTCTATACATAACCATATACTCCTCGTACGGAAACTTCTCCGGAAATTACTTCTGTTTCGCTTCCGTCTTCTAAACGGACCATGAGGCCGCCGGCTGCATTGATACCGGTGGAAACACCTCTGAATTCTCCTTTCGGGTCCAGAATACAAACCTCATTGCCCAGATTTACCAGTCTCTCATTATATTCTTCGATCAGACCGGACATATCTTCCGTCTTCATGAAGATCTCATAATATTCTTCCAGCGCAGACATGATCCCTGCAATGATCTTGCTTCTCGGGATCAGTTCTCCGGACTCTTTGTATAAAGATGTTGCCGTCTCTTTGATCTCATCCGGGAACTCTGTCTGGCTCACATTGATACCAATACCGATCAGAACATACTTGATTTCCATCTGTTCTGTGCTCATCTCGGTCAGAATACCGCATATTTTCTTTTTATTTAACACCAGGTCATTCGGCCATTTGATCAGGCTCTTCTGACCTGTCGTCTCTCGAATTCCCTTCTCTGCCGCCAGTGCCATCACCAGGGTCAGCATAGATGCATTGATCGGATTCATTTCCGGTCGCAGAAGGATGGTCATCCAAATTCCTTCTCCCGCCGGAGAAACCCAGCTTCTTCCTCTGCGTCCCTTACCTCCATCCTGCTGATCGGCAACCACCAGGGTTCCATGCGGTGCACCGTTTTCTGCCAAGATCCTTGCCTGTGTATTGGTGGAATCTGTCAGATCAAAATATGTCACTTCGCGTCCGGCCCAGGCAGTATCCACGGCGTTTAAAATTCCCTCTCGGTAAAGTTTGTCAGAATTCTTCATCGCTACCTCCACCAGATGCTGATCGCACTTACAACCGCAAGCGTAATCAAAACGGATCCAAAGATCATCTGACCGATCGCCGTGATCTTCTGCCTCTGATTGCGCTTGCTTCGTCTTAAT